>CAISOQ010000151.1 GCA_903887095.1 uncultured Flavobacteriia bacterium | reverse complement strand
TACAGAGAATCTTGAATTGAAACACTACTTTGATTACAATGGTAACAAGCTTACTGTTGAGGAAGGTAAATTATTGGACTTCGTTTCCAAGTTAGAAACACAATTGAACAATGGTAGGGAGAAGGTGACTATTAAAATATGGTCATCTGCTTCATATGTGCCAACAGCAACGTTTAGAACCAATGATAAATTAGCAAAATCAAGGGCTGACAAGATTAAAGGTGAATTAAACACCTACTTTAAAGCTAAAAACTTATCTTCCAAAGTGATTATTGAGATAGTATCTACGATAGTTCAAGGTCCGAAATACGAGAAGGATTTTGAAAACACAGAAAAGTATCATGAATTTCAGTATATTGAATTGAAAACAGAATAATATTAAAGTATAATAAAATAAAGCCGCTTTCTAGATTTAGTTAGCGGCTTTATTTTTTAAGAACAGTTTGTATTACTTGCCATACTTGCTCTGCGGAATTATCCCAATTGAATTTTTTTCCTCTTTCAAGGCCAGCATTCTCTAATTGCATGCGCATGGCGTTATCCTTTGAAAGAAGTTCTAATTTTTGAGCAATATCATCCACATTAAAGGGGTCACAATAAATTGCAGCTTCTCCGGCTACTTCTGGCAGCGATGTTTTATCTCCACTAATAATTGCAGTGCCGCACTTCATTGCCTCCACGAGAGGTATACCGAACCCTTCGAAATAGGGAACAAAAGTAAGTGCATCTGCTGCGGCCATCAGAAGCGATAGTTCCTTAAGTTCCAAGTGACCAGTAAAGTGAATTTCACTTTTTATTTCATCTGAAACGATAAGTTGATACGCTTTGTTTTTCCACAAGGAAGATCCAACAATCACCAACTGATGATCCGAATCTGTTTTCTCTTTAAAAAGCGCAAATGCTTGGATTAACCGAGTAACATTTTTTCTAGGATGAAGTGCTCCAACAAATAAGAAAAAGGACTTTTCCAATGAATATTTGGCTTTGATGGAGGCTTGTTCAGTTTCGTTTATTGGAACAAACACATCGGAGGCACCGTTCCAAATAGCAGTTATTTTTTGCGGCGAAATATTGTATGTATCGACAATATCTTGTTTTGAATATTCAGAAACTGTAATTATATGTTCGGCTTTCTGGGCGAATAGAGGAAAAAAGTGCCTCAAATAAACACGGGCAGACCAAGGTAGGTCCTTTGGAAAATGCTCAAAATTGATATCGTGAATAACACTGATTTGAGGTGTTTTAGACCGAAGCGAAAGATAACCATCGGGTGAAAAAAACACATCAGCTTTCACTTTTTTCAGGGCTTTGCGAATAGCAAATTCAAACCAGTAAATAAATAAAACCGGATGTCTTGCTGGAGGATTAAGCACGATTGGGGTCACGTTCGATCCAAAAATAAATTTGGGGTCATATGGTCTGTCAAAGAAGAAAATAAATTCGTGCTCAGGATGTTGTTCAACTAATCGTTTGGTAATCTCATAAGTGTACCAACCGAAACCCTCCATTTTGCCTGAAAGTAAAAAGCGGGTGTTGACAGCAATTTTCATTTTTAAAAATTGAGAATATAATTGGAACGCTTTTCTTTACCGATTGTTGTTGAAGGACCATGACCACAGTATACAACAGTGTCTTCAGGCAATCTGAACATAGTGTTAAAAATAGATTGTTTCAAGGTTTCTAAATCCCCGCCGGGTAAATCAACTCTACCAAAACTGCCATTGAACAGTACATCTCCGTTGACAACGAAATTATTCTCTTTACTGAAAAATACAACATGACCTGGTGCATGACCTGGTGTAAATAACACTTCGAGCTTTATACCGCCGAATTCGAGTTGTTCTCCACCCTGAAGCAACACATCTGGTAATGGTGAAGTTTCATAACCCTGAAAGCCATAAACATGTGCATAACTATCAATAGCGTTCAACGTGGGTAGATCTCTTTCATGCAAATAATAGGGGCAATTAAAAGTTCGTTTTACAAATGCATTTCCCAATACATGGTCAATGTGTGCATGTGTGCCGAGTAATGCTTTAACGTTGAGATCATTGTCTTCAATAAATTGTACCAACTCATTTTGCTCTTGTCGTTCGTAACACCCAGCGTCAATAATCACACAGTTTTTAGCTGTGTCAAATAGCAAATAGGTGTTCTCTTGAAATCCGTTGAATGTAAATGTGACGACTGTTGTTTTCATTGTAAAAGAATTACTTCAAATTTACGGCTATTTTCGAGAGAAATCTTACGGCATTGTTTTTGTCAAGCAATGTTTATATTTGCCAAAAAAAGATTATGAAATACGTTTTTATTTTGTTGATTAGCGTGATCGCTGTGAGTTGTGGTGTAAAAGTTCCATACGATAATAGTATTCGAGATGAATTCAATCTCAATTCTACTGACAAGATTAAAAAGGTTCAGTTCTTCACCTCGGCAACGATTATTATGGAGAAAAGTAAACAATCCGGAAATCAGGGAACTGCGGATGATGGGGCACTAGTTACAAACTCAAGTAAGGAACAAGACAGAGTAATAATTCCTATCAATACAAAATGTGTATTCGAAAATTTCGGGCCGAATGGTGAATTGATGGTGCGTTTTGAAGTTGGTGTTGGTAAAACAATTTCATTTGGAGTTCGCCAAAATCAATCTTCTACAAAGTATTATTTAGTGGCTGATTGGACACAAGAGAAAGGTGGAAAATTGAATTACGGCAATGAACCATATTTTGCAACGTCCACAAGTGGAAATGCCTACTTAATGGTAAAACGTAAAAACTTACAAAAAACAAAAAGAAAAGATAGGGTAGTAAAAGGAATGAAAGTATAGTTTGTTTCTACACATTCTTTCAAAGGCCGTTTAATTAAACGGCTTTTTTGTTTACTTTAAATTAACACAATAACAACATTACAGGAGTTTAAAATGTTGATTTTTGCAAGATGAACTTAATCAATCGGGAGTTAAGCTGGCTTAGTTTTAATGAGCGTGTGCTGCAAGAAGCAATGGACACGCGTGTGCCGACGATAGAACGAATGCGTTTTCTAGGGATTTATTCAAATAATTTGGATGAATTTTTTCGTGTTCGCGTTGCCAATCTTCGCAGGATGATTGCAGTTAAGAAGAAACAGGTGGATGGATTCAAAGGCACCCCTACTGAACTTTATACACAAATCAGAAAAACAGTTTTAGTCCAACAAGAAAAGTTTGAACTGGCATACAAGCAGATTTTTGAGGAGTTGGCGCAATCGGGAATATTTCAAGTTGACGAAAATTCTGTTAATGAAACCCATAAAAAAGAACTTGAGTCATTTTTTGAATTGAAACTGAAGCATGCCATTGTTCCAATCATGTTGGATAAAAAGGCACCTTTTCCAAAGCTAAAAGATTCGAGTATTTACCTAGCGGTAAAGATAGTTTCAGAGAAAGACAAGAAAACAAAATTTGCATTGATTCAAATACCTCCTGGTTTTTCCAGATTTTATTTGATGAAGGATAGAAAAAATGATTATGTCATATTGTTGGATGATGTGATTCGTTTGAACCTCGAGAAAATCTTTTCAATTTTCAACTTTCAAAAAATAGAAGCATATACTTTTAAATTTACGAGAGATGCCGAGTTGGATTTAGATGATGATATCTCCGTTTCATTCCTAGAAAAAATTGAAAAGAGTTTAAAGCAACGCAGGCTCGGTAAACCAGTTCGTTTTGTATACGATGAACGGATGCCCAAGGATTTACTTGATCATTTGTTGAAAGCACTCGGACTTAGATTAGGTGTGAATACGATTCCCGGAGGTAAGTACCACAATTTTAAAGACTTTATGTCTTTTCCCTCTTTCGATAAAAAACGCTTGCTGTATAAACCACAACCCCCAAATACACACCCGCATTTGGAAGGACACCGAAGTTTAATAAAACAAGTTCTGAAAAAGGACGTCATGCTTAATTTCCCCTATCAGCGCTTTGATTATGTCGTCGATCTTTTAAGGGAAGCTGCGATAGATCCTTTTGTATCTGCAATCAAAATAAATATTTATCGTGTTGCATATCATTCGCAGGTGATGAATGCCTTAATGGCCGCAGTTTTCAATGGAAAAAAAGTTACTGTAATCCTTGAATTGCAAGCCCGATTTGATGAGGAACACAATCTTTATTGGGCCAACCTTTTAAAAGAGAATGGTGCCAAAGTAATTTATGGCATTCAGGATTTGAAAGTGCATTCGAAATTGATGCAAATTACAAGAAAGGATGAGGGTGCCGAACAATTGATTACGTATATTGGAACCGGTAATTTCAATGAACGATCTTCGTTGATTTATAGTGATCTTGGAATATTTACAAAAGATCCGGGCATATCTAAAGAGGTGCAAAGGGTATTTCGTTTAATGGAAAATAGCCTTGAAAGGCCTCTTTTTAAGCATTTAATGGTTTCCCCATTTAATACGCGTAGAAAAATTACTCAATTCATCGATCAGGAAATAAATCATGCCAAAAATGGTAAAAAAGGATTTATTCGAATCAAACTCAACAACGTTACCGACCGAAAAATGATTGAAAAATTATACGAGGCAAGTACTGCGGGAGTAAAAATTCAAATGATTGTCAGAGGTATTTGTTCTTTGATTCCTGGTGTAAAAAACTTGAGTGAAAATATAGAAGTAATTAGCATTGTCGATCGTTACCTTGAACATTCACGTTTCATGATTTTTGGGAACAATGGTCAACCGCACTATTTCATTACTTCGGCGGATTGGATGGAACGAAATTTAGATAAAAGAGTGGAGGTCGGATGTCCTGTTTATTCGCCAGAAATTCGTAAAGAAATTGATTTGTTGTTTGATTACCAGTGGAAAGGAAGTGTTAAATCACGCTTGATCAGAAAAGATCTTGTGAACCAATATCGTCCTGCAATTAACGGAAAACCGTTCCATGCACAATTAGAAACGTTTAAGTATTATAGCCGCAAGGCCAAAATTATTTAACGTTAATACTGATCCATTTTGATTTGTCAAAAGTTACGGCAGCACTTTGAAAAGAGGGAGCACTAAAAGTTTCTCTGGCATTGTTGGAAAAACCATATTTTTCAACTGGTACTCCAAGCATATTTTTGTCCAGTATTCCATTCCGATTGCGATCATGAAATACTGCAATGGCATAAGACCCCTTTTCCAAATTCTCAAAAGTGATTTTCGCAACACCATTCTCAATGACGACAACCTTACCAATGAATTGTTTATTGATTTCAGGCCATTTATCCTGAGGACGATATACTCCTATAAAGGCCTTGCCCTCGTTGCTAGAGAATCCATTCACTTGCACGGTGAGGGAGAGGTTGCTTTTTTCGGCAGCGGAAGTTAAACTGAATACAAGTAAAAACAATAAAAGTGATTTCATGCTTTAATTAACAATTAAGAATTATTTTGGTTTATTTTAGGATGAATTTAATTGAAGGCATTACTAGATTTCTTGATTCATCGCAGCATAAATAGTAACTTTGAATTCGAATGGAAAAGAACAAAACGATTCTCATTACAGGGGGATGTGGTTACATCGGTTCGCACACTGTTGTTGAGCTAGTTAAGGCAGGATATACCCCTGTTATTGTCGACGATTTTCGCAATGCAAATCGCGTAGTGGTGGCTGGATTAAATGAAATTATTGGTTTTACACCCCCGATTCATGAAATTGATGTATGCAATGCATCGCTCATGGAGAATCTTTTTCAACACTATTCCTTTTCTGGAATCATCCATTTTGCAGCCTATAAAGCTGTTGGAGAATCTGTTCAAGAACCTTTGAAATATTACCATAACAATATTGAAGGATTGTCTGTGATTTGCTCATTGGCATTGAAATACAAGGTTCCAAATTTTGTGTTTTCATCTTCTTGCACCGTTTATGGCGAACCGCAAGGGCTAAAAGAGGTGACTGAAAATACACCGAAAGTTCAACCAAGTTCACCTTATGGATACACGAAACTTGTAGGAGAGCAACTCATTGAAGATGTACAGCGCGTAAATCCAGATTTTAGGGTAATCAACTTGCGATATTTTAATCCGGTTGGAGCCCATCCTTCAGCGTTAATTGGTGAATTTCCTCTCGGAAGACCAAACAATTTGTTCCCATTCGTAACACAAACCGCAATTGGCAAGCAAGAATGTTTGACAATCAATGGAAATGATTATCCAACAGTGGATGGAACGTGCGTTCGAGACTATATTCATGTTTGTGATTTGGCCGAAGCACATGTTCAATCTATTGCATTTTTAGAGGCCCAAAATGGAGCATGTATCGAAGCAATCAATGTAGGTACTGGAAAAGGAACAAGTGTTTTGGAAGTTATTCATCTTTTTGAAGAAAACACAAGCGAAAAATTAAACTGGAAATTTGGACCAAGACGAGTTGGTGACGTAATTGAAATTTATGCCAATGCTCAAAAATCAAAAGACTTACTAAGCTGGACGCCCAAATTCACCGTGTCGGATGCAATTCTCCATGCTTGGAAATGGGAAAAACACCTTCAAAAGAATGGGTAGATTCATTTTAATAGCACTCATTTCTTTTGTAGGATTATGCAGCTTTGCGCAATACAATTCTGAGCCGAATCTTATATCACGATACAAACCTGGAGTAATGTTTCATTATACAGGATTAAGACCTGCAGAAGCCGAAAAGGCTCAAAAATATGATCGGCTGGTTTTTGATATTACTTACAACGATTGGATGGGCGATATACAGGCATTTAATAATCGTTGGTCGTCAATAGGGTTGAACACAAATTTTTTATTCGATATTCCATTGTCAAAGAAAGGCAGTGTATCTCTTGCAACCGGCATCAGACAAAGTTTTTTTAAAACGGAGAATCTATCCAATCAATTTTTAGCCGATCCTTCCAATAATTTTACAGTCCTTATAAATTCCGTATCAACGTTAGGGATAAAAAAGAGACTGCTTTGTGGAAATGCAATAGGTGTACCTTTTGAATTGCGATTTCGAACAAAAGGTTGGAAGCATGTCAAGTTGCATATAGGTGGTGTTGTTGGATATCAATGCAATATATATTCCAAAACAATTTACAACGGAGCCACGCAGATTGAAGGTGGGCTCTATAAAAACTACGATTTTGCAGATATTAATCGTTTGGCACTTTCCACACATGTTCGTTTAGGCATCCGCAATTGGGCAATCTATGGTTCATATGGGATTAATTCTCTTTTCTCAAATCGATCAAGTGCCGAGCTTCGATTATTTCAACTTGGAATTAGTGTTTCTCTGTTCTGACGTATGATATTTATTGATACCCATACTCATCTTTTTTCATCATCATTTAATGAAGATAGAACTGATGCAGTGCAAAGAGCCATCAACGCTGGAGTTGATAAATTGTTACTACCAAATATTGATATTGAGTCCATTTCGGCTATGTATGATTTGTGCAATCAATTTCCAAATAATTGTTTTCCGATGATGGGTTTGCATCCGGGCTCTGTTGATGAAAATTGGGAGAGAAATTTGGAGGTAATCAAGGAACATTTGTTTACCCGCAACAATTTAGCTGTTGGTGAAATTGGAATGGATCTTTATTGGGATAAAACATTTCAGGATGCCCAAGCACAGGCTTTTCGACAGCAAATTAGTTGGGCAAAGGAGCTGAAATTGCCTATCATTATCCATGCGCGTGAAGCGTTTGAAGAAATTTTTGACATTGTAGATGAATTGAACGATGACAATTTACGGGGTATTTTTCATTGTTTTACTGGCACACTTGAACAAGCCCGAAAAATCCAGGAATATGGTGGGTTTATGTTGGGATTAGGAGGAGTATTAACATACAAAAAGTCGGGGTTGGATGAGGTAGTAAAGGATATACCTATTGACATGATTGTTTTGGAAACGGATTCACCTTACTTGCCGCCAACTCCTCATAGAGGCAAGAGGAATGAAAGTGCTTATTTGATTCACATCGCTGAAAAACTTGCTGATATAAAGCAAATGAAATTGACCGAAGTAGCGGATCTTACGACTGCAAATGCGCGTCAGATGTTTAACTTGAATTGACCTATGAGTAAAAAACCCAGCATATTGATTATTTATACCGGCGGAACAATTGGTATGATCAAAGATCAGGAAACAGGTCAGTTAAAAAGCTTCGATTTCAATCATATTTATAAGCATGTACCAGAAATCCATCGATTGAATGTCGAGTTGACAACACAGAGTTTTGAAAACCCAATAGATTCCTCAGAAATGAATCCACTGTATTGGCAGCAAATGGCTCAGATTGTGCAAGACAACTATTCAAAGCACGATGGGTTTGTTATTTTGCACGGTTCAGATACAATGGCATTTTCCGCTTCAGCACTGAGTTTTATGTTGCAAGGACTAAAGAAACCAGTAATATTTACAGGCTCACAATTGCCAATCGGTACCATCCGCACGGATGGGAAAGAAAATTTAATTACGGCTATTGAAATTGCTGCGGATAAGGATCCACAAGGACAGCCCATTGTTCAGGAAGTGGCGGTTTATTTTGAATATTCCTTGTACAGAGGTAACCGAAGTTCTAAAATTTCAGCAAATCAGTTCGAGGCATTTTCTTCTCCAAATTACGCCGAACTAGCAAAAGCCGGAGTGAATATTGAATACAATCTTGATAAATTGTTTAGGACTTCTCTAACAGATTTGGTCTATAATCCAAAAATGAGTTCCAGGGTGGCTTTGTTAAAGATTCATCCAGGATTTCCTTCCAAAGCGTATGCAAGTTTGTTTGATCGAAAAGAAACCGATGCAATTGTTTTGGAGACTTTTGGATCGGGAAACGCGCCAAGTGATGAGACCTTCCGAAAGTTTATAAAAAACTACATCGAAGAAGGGGGCATTGTATTAAATATTACACAATGTAGTTCCGGCTCGGTCCAGCAAGGAAAATACCAAACGAGTTCTTTCTTTAGTAGTGTGGGAGTCATTAGTGGAAATGATTTAACAACGGAGGCGGCACTCACTAAAATGATGCACTTACTAGCGTTAGAAAAGGGTCTTGAATCTGTTGTGCACATGCTTGAAATAGATCTTTGTGGGGAAGTGACAAATTCATGAAAGAGCAATAAAAAATCCCAAGTGTTTTAAGCTTGGGATTTTTTGCAGAGAGGAAGAGATTCGAACTCTCGATACGGTTACCCGTATACTACCTTTCCAGGGTAGCTCCTTCAACCACTCGGACACCTCTCTAAAAATGTGGGAGACGAAAGTAGTAAAAATATTTCACATTGAATTTAGGTCTTCTAGACTATTGTTTTGGGTATTTTTGTGTCATGCTGAATTTTGAAATTATCAACCCTACACGCATCGTTTTCGGAAAAGATCAATTGGATCGGTTGCCAGCTTTGCTAAGTGAAATTTCTCCTAATAAAAAAGTGCTTTTAGCCTATGGAGGCAAGAGTGCAGAACGTATTGGTTTGCTCGCTCGGATTCGTGAAAAACTATCCGCATTTAAACTTATTGAATTCGGAGGAATTGAGGCGAATCCTGAATTTTCAACCTTGATAAAAGGAGTCGAACTGGCTCGGGAGAAAAATGTAGATGTCATCCTCGCTGTGGGAGGCGGATCTGTGATCGATGGAGTGAAATTTATGACAGGCGCATATTTTTACGAAGGAGATCCTTGGGACGTATTACTTCGTAAGGAGGGTTGCATTTTTGAAAATGCCTTGCCTTTTGGCACTATTCTGACACTGCCCGCAACTGGTTCAGAGGCCAACTCTGGAGCGGTGATAAGTCGTTCTGAATTAAAAGAGAAACGTGCCATGGGCGGACCGTTATTCTTTCCAAAATTCTCATTCCTCGATCCCACTGTAGTTGCGTCGTTACCGGAAAGGCAGATAGCGAATGGGATCGTTGATGCCTTTGTACATACGTTGGAACAGTACGTAACCTATCCAACAGATAACTTCCTTCAGGAAAGACAAGCTGAGGCAATTTTATCAACGCTTATTGAGATTGGTCCAAAGGTACTTCATGATCCTTCAGATTACAGGGCGGCATCCAATCTGATGTGGTGTGCAACAAATGCATTGAATGGCAACTTGCGCTGCGGCGTTCCGACGGATTGGGCTACGCACATGATCGGACATGAATTAACTGCATTTTATGGTATAGACCATGCGCGCACTTTGGCAATTATTGCTCCACGACTTTTTGAAAATCAATTTGAAAACAAAAAGCAAAAATTGGTTCAATACGGAAAAAGAGTTTGGGAATTGGATGGCAATGATGATGAAGTGGCAAAAGCCGCAATTGAAAAAACTGAGCAGTTTTTTCAATTACTTGAAATTCCTACGCATATTTCTGACTATACGGATCCATCTCCTGAGATTGCAAAAATCATTCGTGAACGTTTTGAGGAACGAGGTTGGACAGAAATGGGTGAGAGAAAAGCAATTCTGTTATCTGATGTAGAATCAATCGTTGCGGCGGCAATTTAATGAAACTAAGCTCCATTTTTCAACTTCGTACAGAGGCTACACCCCAACTTATTGATTTGTTGGAATCCACTGCGCTTGGAACAAATGGAGCGAAATACCGTCATTTGGACACGAGAAATCGCATTCTTGAGGCTGACGACCCTCTTTTTCTGTCGATTGAAAGAAATAATAAAATACTTGGAAATGTCACTTTTTGTCGACGTGGTAAAACTTGGTATATCAGGTATTTTGCCTTTCAACAAATGCTTCAATCTAGCAATCGCCCAAAGGAAACTCACAAGGCTAATTCTTACTTAAAACAGC
>CAISOQ010000150.1 GCA_903887095.1 uncultured Flavobacteriia bacterium | reverse complement strand
GGATGGTTCTTTTCAGGTTTTGAAAGGTCACGCGCCGATAATCTCTGGCTTGAGTCAAGGGACAGTGAAGGTTGAACTTGCTTCACCTTTCGAAGGAGGAGAAAAGGTAAGCGAGTTGATCGAGAGAGATAAAACAAATTCAAAGGTGATTCGCGTTACTATAAAAGGTGGCGTAATTGAATTGCTAAATGATAAGGTGATTGTTCTTGCAGAATAATCTCAAATAAATTTTGAAAAGAGGGATCTGGTTCGCCATTTCCCTCTTTTTTGTGTTAAGGTATGTTAAGCCAAATAATCTTGCCTCGTGTAAAAGAATGTTTCGTTATTTTCGTTCTAATTTCAAACTGTTGAATGAGTGACCTTTCAAAAATAGATCTAAACAATACGCCAAATCATGTTGCCATTATCATGGATGGTAATGGGCGATGGGCTAAAAAACAAGGTCAGATGCGGTTGTACGGACATAATTTTGGTGTTGAGTCAATCCGTGAAACATTGAAGGCAGCGAGAGAATTAAAAGTAAAATATTTAACTCTTTATGCTTTTTCTACTGAGAATTGGAATCGTCCAAAAGAGGAAGTGGATGGTTTAATGGACTTACTGGTACGATCTCTTTCCAATGAAATCAAAGAATTATCGGATAGTGGTGTAAGATTGATTACAATTGGTGACTTGGATGGGATGCCTGAATATTGCCAGACCGAGCTCAAAGAAGCCATGGAGACCACTAAAGAAAATAGTGATTTAACACTTATTTTGGCATTGAATTACAGTGCGCGTTGGGAAATTGTCAATGCACTTAAGAAGATTGTACAAGCAACAGAACAAGGATCTTTAGAAAGTGCTAAAATAGATGCGGATCTAATTAGTGATAACCTGACAACAAAGGGTATTCCAGATCCAGAGCTTTTAATACGAACAAGTGGAGAGCACCGCGTAAGTAATTTTCTTCTATGGCAAATTGCTTATACTGAGTTCCATTTTACCGAAGTTTTATGGCCGGATTTCCGCAAGGAAGATTTTTACAAAGCGGTCCTCGATTACCAATCAAGAGAACGTCGTTTCGGCATGGTCTCAGAACAATTAACATGATGAGAATGCGATTCCTATTGCTATTAACCTTGCTTTTATCATTGCCCGTAATTGGTCAGGATGAACCATTTTCAATTGGCGATCTTGAAATAAATTTTTCTGAACCTAAGAAGTATGAATTAGGTCCAATAAGAGTCGAGGGAGCAGATAACTTTGATCATCAGGCCATAAAGCTTATTGCAGGACTTAAACAAGGTCAGAGCATTACGATACCCGGCGACCAGATATCTAAAGCCATTAAAAATCTTTGGAACGAAGGACTTTTTTCTGATGTTGAAATAGTTGCAGAAAAGGAAGTAGCTGGAGTTATCTATTTGACCATTAAAGTTGCCCCACGACCAAAATTATCGCGGTTTAAATTCAAAGGGGTCAACAAAAGAGATGCAGATAAAATTCGAGAGGAAATTTCGCTGTATTCTGGTAAAACAATAACCGAAAACTTAATATATCAAACTGAAAGCAAGATAAAAGGATTCTTTCGTGAGAAAGGATATTATTCAGTAGGGGTTAAAATAAACCGTGTCGTCGACACTTTGATGAATAATTCTGAGGTATTCTTTATTGATATTAAAAAAGGTGATCGGATTGGAATTGCGGAAATAAAATTTGAAGGTGTACAAAGCGTGCCAGAGTGGAAATTAAAAATGGCCATGAAGGATACAAAGGAAAAGAAGTTGTGGCGCTTTTTTAAACGTTCCAAATATACAGAGGCATCTTATCAAAAGGATAAGTTAGCCATGCTCGAAAAATTTAATTCAATTGGTCTTCGAGACGCCACAGTGAAAAGTGATACTGTTATCCTGTCGGATGGAAAACTTTTCATAACAATGAAAATTGAAGAGGGAGGCAAATATTACTTTGGCGATATTGAATGGATTGGAAATACGAAATTCAGATCCTCTTACCTTGACAGTGTTTTAGGTGTTAAAAAGGGTGATGTTTATAACAAATCGCTTCTTGATGAACGATTGAATATGAGTCAAGATGGTCGTGATATTTCTTCATTGTACATGGACCGTGGTTATTTGTTTTTCCAGGTAATACCTGTGGAAACAAACGTCAGTGACAATTACATTAATTATCAAATGCGCATTATTGAAGGGAAAGAGGCGCGTGTGAAAAGAATCATTATATCCGGAAATACGAAAACTAATGATTACGTAATTCGACGAGAAATCCGCACAAAGCCAGGTGATCTATTCAATCGAAATGACATCATTCGAACTCAACGCGAATTGGCGCAGTTAGGGTTTTTCAATGAACAGGCTTTTCAGGTGAATCCAATTCCAAATCCTGCAGATGGAACGGTTGATATTGAATATGTGGTGGAAGAAAAGTCTTCGGATCAAATTGAACTTTCAGGCGGTTATGGAGGTGCTGGACCTACAGGTAATGGTCGTGTGATTGGAACCTTGGGATTGACGTTTAACAATTTCTCTACCAAGAACTTCTTCAAAAAAGGTGCGTGGTCGCCATTGCCTGGTGGTGATGGACAGCGTTTGTCAATTCGCGCACAGACGAATGGAAGGTATTACCAAGGTTATAACTTTTCATTTACTGAGCCTTGGTTGGGTGGTAAGAAACCTAATTCACTTTCTTATTGGGTAAATCATACGGCAATTGGAAACGGATTTTTTCCGACTCAAGATTCTTACAATGGTGTTAAAATTACAGGGACCGGGATTGGTTTAGGACGCAGAAAAAAATGGCCTGATGATTATTTTACGGCATATTATGAATTAAGCTACCAATATTACGAAGTGGATAACTATAGCTTTTTTCCAATTTTCTCCAACGGTTACGCCAACGATATTGCTTTGAAATATACGTTGCAAAGAAGTTCAGTAAGTGCTCCGATATATCCGCAGTCCGGTTCAAACATAACTTTCACAGCGAAATCATCACTTCCTTATTCCCTCTTCGATAATGTGAATGATTACAGTGGTTATTCATCGCAAGAACGTTACAAGTATTTAGAGTATTACAAATTGAAATTTACGAGTGAATGGTTTTTGCCACTCACTTCTGATAAAAAATTGGTTTTAATGCCTCGTATTGGATTTGCTTTTATGGGAGCCTATACCAAATCAAAAGGATTGTCGCCATTTGAGCGCTACTCTCTCGGTGGAAGCGGACTTTCAGGTGTAAACCAATTGGGAGGTCGCGAAATTATTGC
>CAISOQ010000149.1 GCA_903887095.1 uncultured Flavobacteriia bacterium | reverse complement strand
CTCCATTTTCAGTACTATAATTCAAACCTAAATTCTTAACATGAATATTACTGCCCAATAGATGAATCATTCCGCTACCTGCATTCACCGTAATGGCAGTCCCATCCAACATAACAGATCCTTTTCCTCGTACACTAATATTCATACGTTTCGCACCTATCAGGTATTTATTGTATGGCTGATTGATCTGCTGAGCATACGTTCCGGAATAAAATACAACTTCCCCATAGATATCACCTGTCGGACTTCCTGAAAGCGTATTCAATTTATCCAAAGCCGAAGTGAAGGTGGATAATGGAGAAAGACTATCCCCTGAATTCGCATCATTTCCTGAAGGAGACAAATAAATACGGTACGAAGGAGAAATTAAAATCGGTTCTTGGATTACGGCCGTTTGTGCATTGAATTCAAATAAACTAGCCGCGAAAAGTAGCGTGGTTAACATCTTTTTCATAATAGGCAAAAATAAATATTTGGATTAATTCACACCTTATAGCATCGAACAATTCGTCTTTTAACATGTTGATTTAGAAAAACTCATGAAAAACTATTTAATCATTGGTGGTTCATCCGGCATAGGAAAAGCAATCCGGGAACAACTCATTTCTTCAGGTAACAACGTCTACGCGACCTACTTTCAAAACGATACTTTTGCGACTGAAGAAAATTATTTCTCTCTGGATGTTAGAAGCGAGCACCCTGATCTGAGTTTTTTACCAGAAGTTTTAGATGGATTTGTTTATTGTCCGGGCGCTATCGATTTGAAGCCTTTTAATCGTATAAAAGAAGCTAGTATCATCGAAGACTTGAATCTTCAGGTCATGGGCGCTGTGCGAATATTGCAATTGATTCTCTCAAAACTGAAAGCGAGTGGTCAAGGCAGCGTTGTACTTTTTTCGACTGTAGCCGTGCAGACAGGATTTCCTTTTCATGCACAAGTAGCAATAAGCAAAGGAGCAATTGAAGGCTTGACACGTTCACTGGCGGCGGAATTTGCACCTACTATTCGTTTCAACGCTATCGCTCCATCTCTGACCAACACGCCTCTTGCCGAGAAATTGTTGAGCAGTCCAGAAAAAATAGAAGCGAACGGTCAACGCCACCCTTTAAAGCGCATTGGAGAAGCGGAAGATATTGCCGAGGCAGCATGCTTTCTATTGACTGATAAATCGAGTTGGATGACTGGACAGATTCTACACGTTGATGGAGGAATGTCGTCGCTGAAAATCGGTTAGTTTATCGTTTACTGATCTTATTTACTGAAATCGAACGTTGCCTTGAACATTTGAATCGAGAGATCTCTTCTGAGCGTTTTTTAGAGTGTTTCGTTTGACAATTTTCCACGCGTTCTCGCCAGCGCTTGTATGAACTGAATTTCAACTCACGTTTCATTAAGGCCTTGACATCGGCTTCTTTCAATCCGAATTGTTTTTCGATCGCATCAAACGGCGTGCGGTCCTCCCATGCCATTTCGATGATGCGGTCTATGTCTTCGGGCAATAATTCCTTAGGCTCCTCTTTCTCAGTATTATTAACAACATAAGCCATCGGAGAAGGGAGATCGCTGTAGTGGCAATAGTTTTCTTGTTTGTCCATGGATTTGAAAATATTAAAATAAAATTCAGCTAACAGTTCACTTAGAAAATCTTTGTTCTTTATTCTTTATTCTTTGTTCCTACTTGAAACACACCAAAGCTCTCGATACTCCCCTTTCGGATCATACGTTTGTGCTTGTTTCTGTGTATCAAAGATGCGTTTTCCACGTGGGTCATTTCCAACACCTGCTAGGTAAGCCCAATTACCCCAATTACTTGAAACATCGTAATCGATCAATTGTTCTTCGAAATACGCAGCGCCTAATCGCCAATCCAGTTTCAGGTAATCAATCAGATAAGAAGCGACATTCTGTCGACCACGATTACTCATAAATCCTGTCAACTTCAACTCGCGCATGTTAGCATTCACAAAATCATCTTCTGTCTCGCCATTGATCCATGTCTCCAGAAGCTCTCTATCTGTATCCAAACCAATTGCGTTCGAACCATTAAACCCATTTTTAAAGAACAATTGAGATCCGTACTTTTTCATCATAAAGCGGAAATAGTCACGCCACAACAATTCAAAAACCAGCCAATATGTCGAGTCATTGGCTCCATGTGTTTGCTCATATACTTTAACTTGATGATAGATCCAACGCGGTGAAATACATCCTTGAGCTAGCCAGGCCGAAAACTTACTTGAATAATCTGCACCCAGTAATCCGTTTCGGGTTTCTTTGTAGTTCGATAAAGATTGTGTCTTGAAAAAATAATGTTCCAGCCTACACTTTGCTGCTGTTTCTCCGCCTTGAAAAGACATCGCTCCACGTTCATCACTTTCAACCTCTGTCAAACTTATCTCCTTGATTGAGGGCAGTTTAAGTTGGGGGATCACTGGACTGTTTATCACTTCCGGAGCTTCAAAAAAAGATCGAACCTTTGTTTCTTTCTCAACCCTTTTGCGAAATGCCGTGAAAACATCTGGAATATCCTTTATACCAAATGGAAGGTCTACTGCGTGATAAAGTGTACTCGTACTGAACTCTTCCAATACGCATTTTTGTTCCCAAAGTGCCTTTTCTACACATGAAACAATTTCCTTCTCTTCGGTGGCCACCTCTTTTTTGCTGTACACCTTTTGAATACCATATTCACGCACAATTTGAGGAATTATAAGTTCTGGTTTACCTATTCGAAAGATCAAACCTGAACCTTTTTCTCTCAATGAATTATCCAAATCCGAAAGAGATTCTAGTAAAAACTTCATTCGGAAGCTGCCGATTTTTCTAAAACCAAAATTGTTTCGTTCGAGCTGGCGTTCGTCAAAACAATAGAACGGAATCACCTCATCGGAAGAAGCTATCGCGTTCAACACTGTCTCATTGTCTGTCAACCGAAGGTCTGTTTTAAACCAAATAAGTGCACGTTTCTTCATAACTCTTCGATGTGTTTCAGGTAATATTCCGCTTGAGCAAGTAGGGCGGTTCGATTGTCATTATCCATTTTTTTCCAAACATTGTACATCATACCAATGCGTGGATTTTTCGCAAGTTTCGATTCGTGGCGCTCGTAGAAATGCCAGTAAAGGCTATTGAACGGGCAAGCTTTTTCACCGACTTTTACTGATTTCGAATAAAAACAACCTGAACAGTAATCGCTCATTTTATCAATGTAAGCTGCCGAGCTGACATAAGGCTTGGTTCCTACAATCCCACCGTCGGCGAACTGACTCATTCCTCTGGTGTTGGTGACTTCGACCCAGTCAAGTGCATCGATGTAAATTCCCAGGTACCATCTATCAATCTCATCCGGATCAATACCTGCGAGCAACATAAAATTTCCTGTGACCATCAAACGTTGAATGTGGTGTGCATACGCCTTTTCCAAAGACTGACCAATGGCATGTTTGAGGCAATTCATTTTGGTTTCACCCGTCCAGAACCAATTCGGTAATTTTTTGTTGTGTCCGAAATAGTTGAGTTCGGAATACTCAGGCATGTGTTGCCAATACACCCCACGCATGAATTCGCGCCATCCCAGTATTTGTCGCACAAATCCTTCAATCTGATTGTATGAAATCGTGTCCGGATTCATTTTCCAAGCATCGATTGCCTTGTCGATGACTTCTCGTGGTGACAACATTTTGATATTCAAAGCAAACGACAAGCGCGAATGATATACAGACCAAGCGTTCACTGTCATCGCATCTTCAAAAGTTCCGAAGAAAGGCAGGCATTCCTCGATAAAAAACGCGAGCAGTTCAAGCGATTGCATTCTATTTATTGGCCAGATAAAAGTTTTTGGATCGATCGAACCAATTGTTTTCACTCCTTTTTGATGGATTAACTCTACGATTTCACTTACATCGTTCTGGAAAAGCAGCGGAGGAGTTACTGTGTGGTTCTTCGGAAGTTTTTTGCGGTTATCCTGATCGTAATTCCATTGTCCATAAAGTGGCTGATTACCATCCATGAGCAATTCATGCTTTTTCCTCATCATTCGGTAAAAACTTTCCATTAGGTAGGTTTTCTTGCCCTTGAAGAATTCGAAAAAGGTCGTTCGCGTTGTAAAAAAATGTTCCGAATCGCAGACATTCGAAGGAATCGATAAATTTTCTGTGAAAGACCTCAATTCCTGATCCACTCGGTATTCATCCGGAAGCTGGTATTCAAACCTAGCAGGCTTCAATTGATCGATCAGATGCTGACAATTAAGAGAGAACGAATGCTGATTCTGCGGATTGTCTAGGTTCATATAGATCACGCGGTGCCCATTCTCAGTCAGGTGTTTTGCAAATTCCCGCATAGCAGCGAAAAAACCGGCGACTTTCTGAATGTGATGCTGCACGTAATCCGTTTCGGAACGGATTTCCATCAACACATAGGTTACCTCAGGACGTTCTTCTCTAAACCACGAATGACTATAGTTCAACTGATCGCCCAGTATTAAACGTAGGATTTCAGTTTCCCTTTTCATTCAGCCTCCCTTTTTTATCCGAGCGACAGCGGTCACTGCAATACTTGACCTCGTCCCATACCTTTTCCCATTTCTTTCGCCAGGTGAAAGAATGTCCGCAACTCAGACAAGTTTTTTCGGGAAGGTGTTGTTTCTTTACTCCCTTCATTTAATTGCTTTTTTTATTTTTTTCCCTTTCCCTGGATTACTCACATGCTTATCCAGAATGCGTGTACCCTCCTCTTTCACCAAAGTATCTTTCCTGAATTCATAGACGATATCGCTCGCTTGTTTTCTGGATTGGTCTAAGTCGACAATTGGGGCAGGATAATCTTTCCCGATATGACATTGATAAAATTCCTGTTCGATCGCACTTAATTTCCAGGGTTCGTGAATCAGGTGATTGGGAATTTGAGCCAGCTCCGGAACCCATTTCCGAATAAACACACCTTCGGGATCGTGATCTTCAGAATTTTTGATTGGATTGTAGATGCGTATCGTATTGATACCTGTTACACCGGATTGCATCTGGAGCTGCGGGTAGTGAATTCCCT
>CAISOQ010000148.1 GCA_903887095.1 uncultured Flavobacteriia bacterium | reverse complement strand
GTATCGCATTATATGATGTTTTTGGCAAGTTAATTTTAGAAAAGAAATTTGGAGAGCAATTACCAGGGTCTCACACGGAAATACTTGATTTGACAAACATACCTAAAGGTAATTATGGCCTACGAATTGTTGGTCAAAACCAATCAATAACTAAAAACGTGATTAAACAATGAAAACGATAATATTACTCATTGCAATGTTATTCATGTCTTCAGTAATTCTGAAGGCACAAACCATCATGAATATTCATCAGAGCGATGGTACGGTACTTCAAATTCCATTGAATACAATTGACAGTATAACATACACCATCACGAATCCTGGTAATTTAGCCACATTAACTACTTCACCCGCTATAAACATTTCAGATACTGCTGCTATTTCAGGAGGCAACATTAGTGACAATGGAGGTACTCCAATCACCCAAAGAGGTGTAGTATGGGGTAACGATCCAAACCCTACAACCGCCAATAACACTTCCATTGATGGCAGTGGAACTGGAAACTTTACAAGCAATTTAAGCGGATTAACAGCCAACTCAACATATTACTTGCGTGCATATGCTATCAACAGCGCAGGAACTGCTTATGGAAATGAGGTGAGTTTTACAACGACTACTGGTGGCGGAGGCATTGTGTCCAACCCAGGAGCAGGCGTAACGTTTGACGGTTACACCTATAGTTCTATTGTTTTAGGCAACGGCCAAGAGTGGATGGCAGAAAACCTACGCACTACTTCTTATGCTAATGGTGATCCAATTCCAAACGTTACAGATTCTTTGCAGTGGCTTAACACAACTTCAGGAGCTTGGGCACATTATGATAATGATAGTCAATTCGAAAATCCGTATGGAAAATTATATAATTTTTATACCGTTACTGACTCCAGGGGCCTTTGCCCAGCAGGATGGCATGTCCCTTCAGAAAATGAATGGGTAACACTTGTGAATTATTTAGGTGGTACTTCTTTAGCAGGTGGTGCATTGAAAGAATCATCAACAAATTATTGGTTTTCACCAAATACAGGTGCTACTAATTCAATTGGCTTCAATGCTGTAGGGAGCGGGATAAAAATCTTTAATGGTATAGGTGGAGACCAGTGGGGCTGTCAATTTAAAAATGACTATGGACATATGTGGTCATCTACTCCAAATTCAGCAAATTTAGGACAAGGAATGGTAATATATCCAAAATATGATTATTCAAATGGCCCAATTGGAGGAACAGAAAAAAATAATGGAATTGCAGTTCGCTGCCTAAGGGATTAGAAAAAAACAACTCTCGAACCGTTGTTTATTAAAGATTTGAAATTAATTGATGAAAATTAGCATCATTAATAGATATTACTAACGTATAATCATCATTTTATTCAATTTAAGATAACTGTTCGTTATAGTGATTGGAATATTAAAATAAGGAAAATAGGCATTTAATTATCCCCAAAAAAAGACTTGTTTTCTTAAATTTTGAAACGAAAACGTACTCGTCAATCATTAAATTTAGAAATGAAAATTGATTAGACCTTGAGAAAAAGAAATAGAAAAAATTATGCCAAAACGCAAATCAAAACCATTTGTGATTCTTTTAATTACCATGCTAATAGGAGCTAAAAGTTATGCTCAAAGCATTAATTTCAATTTCACGGATGGCACAAATTCTTCCTACGACGTGGCAGAATTAAGGAAAATCACTTTTGATGCAGATCTTATGAATTTGCATTTGATGGATGGAAGTCTGTATACATGGAACGTAAGCACTATTGGTGACTACGATTATGGTGACAGTTCACTTAATGTGGGGGCACTACTAAATAGTTTAAATACATGGGAATTGATAATATTCCCTAATCCAGTGAGTAATTCATTGAAGATTCAATATAAACTCTCAAAAGAAGATAAGATTTGTATCGCATTATATGATGTTTTTGGCAAGTTAATTTTAGAAAAGAAATTTGGAGAGCAATTACCAGGGTCTCACACGGAAATACTTGATTTGACAAACATACCTAAAGGTAATTATGGCCTACGAATTGTTGGTCAAAACC
>CAISOQ010000147.1 GCA_903887095.1 uncultured Flavobacteriia bacterium | reverse complement strand
GATTTAACCGACACTCAAATTTCCAAAATAAAAATGGAGATGAGTAGCAAGGGACTAACAATCCAAGATTTGGAAATACTTGCTTCCTCCAAGGGCATGAATACTACCCAAATTGCTTTATTAAAAGAAAAACTAAATTTATCGAAGGATCAAGAGTTGATGGTTGAAAAAAATGCAGCTGTTAAAACTGATCAAAAAGCCAACCCAACTCCAGAGACCGTCCAACTGGCTCCATTGAATAACAGAATTTTTGGATCTGAGATTTTTTCTAATAAGAATTTGAATTTCGAGCCAAACCAATCACTGGCTACTCCTGCTGGATATATTTTAGGCCCAGGTGATGAATTAGAGATAATTCTTTTCGGTATGCAACAATTTCAACAAACAGCTAAAGTGTCCAAAGAGGGATTTATTTCTATTCCGAATGTAGGGAATGTTAAGGTCGGCGGCTTGCAATTTGGCGCAGCTTTAGAATTGCTTAAGAAGAAAAGTGGCGTAATTTATTCATCGTTGCGTTCAGGGGCATCGGAATTATCCGTTTCCTTGACTGATTTCAAAACGATTCAAGTTACCATAATTGGAGCTAGATCTCCGGGTAATTATAGTGTTTCCTCACTTTCTACAGTTTTTAATGCATTACATGCTGCAGGAGGGCCTTCAGAAAATGGTTCTTACAGAAATATTGAATTGATTAGAAAAGGAAAAGTAATTAAGTACGTTGATCTCTATGCTTTTCTTACTAAAGGTGATATTACAGGTAATTTAAATCTTCAGAATGAGGACATTATTCGAGTCCCCCCATATCAAAACAGAATCGAAATTTCAGGAGAGGTGAAAAGACCCGGTATTTTTGAATTAAAACAGAACGAAAAATACAAGGATTTGCTGATTTTTTGCTCGGGATATACGGATGCAGCCTATCATGGGGCCGTTACAGTAACTAGAGTGGCTGAAAAGAAAAGAAAAATTGTAACATTTAATCAAAATGAATTGGACACGCTTGAGCTAGAATCAGGAGATGTGATTCGGATTGATCAAATTCTTAATCTATATGAAAATAGGATAAGTATAAAAGGTGCAGTTAATCATCCAGGAGAATACGAATTGTCACAAAATATGAGAATCTCCGATTTGATTTTAAAAGCAGACGGATTTAGGGAGGACGCACATTTAAATAGAGCGATACTAGTAAGAGAAGGACAAGACTTATTGAAAGAAATGGTGGGTGTTGATTTGAGAGAAGTTTTGAATAATCCAGGCTCAACCAATAATTATCTTCTAAAAAAGGAAGATGAGCTAATTGTTCCTTCATCATTTGAATTTGAAGAGATCAGTTCCGTTGAAGTCAATGGAGAGGTTTTAAACCCAGGCCAATTCCCGTATGTGAGGAAGATGAGGTTATACGATTTAATCATTCAGTCTGGAGGTTTGAAAGAATCTGCAGCTGATTTGATAGAGATTTCCAGAGTCACCAATTCAGACGCAAATGAATTAACAATTGAATCTGAGGTAATTTCCTTAAAAGTAAGCAATGATTTTAGCATCGATTCTTCAAATATCGAATTGATGCCATTTGATATTATTTCCGTTCGAAAAAAATCGAACTACAACCCTGTTAATTCTGTTTATGTAGATGGCGAAGCACTTTATCCGGGCAAATATGCGATTGGTGATAAAAATGAAAGAATTTTTAGTGTTATCGAAAGAGCAGGTGGTTTAAATGATCGGGCAAACCCTAGAGG
>CAISOQ010000146.1 GCA_903887095.1 uncultured Flavobacteriia bacterium | reverse complement strand
TCTTTTCATGATTGTTAGTTTTTGCATGTGTGTTTATTCTTTCTCAAATTTCCTGCCAATACAGAATCCAAGTCTAAATTGCCCTTTAGACCAACTTTCAAAAGTATAAGGTATGAATTGTGATTCAACAAATCCTTTTGAATTTGTAAGATTAATTGTAAAGTTGTGACCAAACGTAACCCATTCGATTGCAACACCTAAACTATTTGTGTTTTGAGTTCTTATACCCTCATCTTGAAAAGTTTGGTAGTATTCAACCAATATTGCCACTTTTCGAGAAATTGGAAAACTAATTGCTCCACCCAAAGCAAATAGCGTATTTACATCATCCTTTGCAACATAATTTCTATGCACAAGGGTTGGGGTCAGTGCAATTGAAAACCGATGACCAAATTTTCGAGCAATTGTCAGTTGTGTTACATACGCCAAACGATGCTGCCAATTCGGAAAACTATTCACTTGAGACATATCCGATGATGCTTTCATGTAAGAATATGTAGAAGTTGCAATTCCAGTAACTGAAACCGGACAACCAACTTTCTGTTGGTGTAGAATTTTATATTTCACAAAACCATCTAACAAAGATCGGTATGGGCTACCTGTCCCCTTACTTCTTCCAAATCCAACCATCAAATTGTCTGATATTCCATATTCAAGCGCTAAACGAATGTCTGAGGAATTATCTAATCCATAAAGTGTTTGTATTCCGCCATCCGTTCCAGCAATATCTCCAAAACGGTGCTCTACTCTAAACTCCCAAACACCTTTGCGAAGCGTTTCTGTAGAATGGCCGTTAATAACGCGTGTTGATTCAAATGTTGATTCCACCAAATTTGTATCCTCCTCTTCCTCGGTATATTCCTTATAAACCAGCGAAGAATCTGTGGCAGTTTCATCAACTTGAGAATAAGAATTCAAATAAAAAAAAGCAGGCACAATCGCTAAAAGCAAGTTTCTTTTCATGGCATCAAAGGTATTGTAATTCACTTCTAAGATGCGAATTAAACAAATTTTTAACATTTCCATTTTGTTTCTTTATCTATAAGTGCAAAATTGGTTATGTTAGTGTTCCCAACGTAAAACGAATTAGAAATTGGAAACGTTGGCATGTAAACTAAGAATAAATGTTTGGATCTGATATGATGGCGAAACTTGCTCAAATGAAGCAAATCGCTGAGGAAAGTAAAATGAGGCTTGCATCTCAAATCGTTGAAGGAGAAAGTGGCAGTGGACTCATAATAGTATCCATGAATGGTAACAGAGAAATAGAATCTGTTAAGATCAATACAGATCTTAAAACAATGGAAAAAGAGGATCTGGAAGACCTGCTTTGTGTTGCCTTAAGAAGAGCAATGGACAAGGCCAATAAATTGAACGAAGACGAAGTAGCGAATTCAACAAAAGGATTGTTTCCAGGATTTTAAGATGACCAAACAAGAACTTCGAACCATTTATAAAACTAAACGATTGGAGCTCTCCTCAAATGATTTGGAGGAACGATCTCAACTTATATGTGAATCCGTTTTTAAAAATTTTCAACTGGAAGGAAAACAAATCAGTCTTTTCCTACCTATTGAGCGTCAGAATGAAATCAATACTTACAAAATTCTTGAGAAAGGAATTGCTATTGGTACCAATATAGCCTTACCCAAGATGGACGAAGATGAACGTAATCTGAAGCATTTTCAATTTGAAAATCACACACAACTAAAAACAAACAATTGGGGAATTCCGGAACCGCAATTTGGTAAGTTGGTAAAAAATAAAGACCTGGATTATGTTTTCGTACCGCTTTTAACACTTGATTCAAAAGGTCATAGAGTTGGTTATGGAAAAGGATTTTACGACCGTTTTTTAAAGAAATGTCGCCCTGATTGCATTTTTGTTGGTTTGCACTTATTTAATGATGTCAATGAAATTTCTGACCTAGATTTACATGATATTCCCTTACATTTTTGCGTAACACCTGAAAAAATAATGCGTTTTGGACGATAAGAAGCACCAGGGTAAATTTCATTTATTGATTATTTTTCTGCTTCCTGCATTATTGGTGATTTCCTTTATGAGTGATAGTTGGATCTTCATAATTTCAGCATATTTTATTGCTTTTATAACTGTTTTCACAATTTTCCGTATGAAGTAGTCAATCTAATTTAGTTGCGCAACGAGTTGCGTACTACAATGATGCGTCTGCTGCT
>CAISOQ010000145.1 GCA_903887095.1 uncultured Flavobacteriia bacterium | reverse complement strand
CCACATTGCGACCCGAGCAAAGACCTCAAACCATCAACACAGTTATTTCCGGGAAGATAGAAAAATGGTTTGTGAAAGATGGTGATATTGTTAAAAAAGGGGATACAATACTTTTTATATCAGAGATAAAAGATGATTATTTTGATCCCAATTTAGTCGCTAGGACTGAAAAACAATTGAAAAACAAAGAATTATCAGTGATTTCATACAGTGATAAGATACAATCATTGGATTCCAGGGTTGATGCACTTATTGAGACAGGCCGTTTGAAATTGCAGCAAACGAAGATCAAGCTCAATCAGGCTCAATTAAAGCTTAAAACAGATAGTATTGAATTGCATACTGCGAAGATCAATTATAAAATTGCTGAGACGCAGTATGAAAGATTTGAAAAATTATTCAAGGAAGGATTGAAATCTCAATCTGAACTAGAAACGCGAAAATTATCCCTACAACGAGCGCAAGCCAATCAAGTGGCTGCCCAGCAGAAACTGATGCAAAGTCGAAATGATATTATTGATGCGAAAGTAGAATATTTCTCAGTAGAGGCGAAATACAGAGATGAAGTCTCAAAAGCTGAATCCGATAAATTCTCAGCGCTAACGAGTATGTATGATGCCGAAGTTGATGTGACAAAATTGCAGAGTCAAGTTGTAAATTATTCGGTCCGCAATAGTATGTATTGCATACTTGCTCCTCAGGATGGCGTAGTAACAAAAATTCTTTCGAGTGGTATAGGAGAAACAATTAAACAAGGTGATCCAATTGCTACAATTATGCCCGCAAATTATGATTTGGCGATAGAAATGAAAGTGAGACCAATGGATTTACCATTGATTCAGAAAGGTCAGAAAGTGAGGGTTCAATTTGACGGTTGGCCGGCAATCGTTTTTTCGGGTTGGCCGAATACAAGTTTTGGAACTTTTGGAGGTGAGGTATTTGCAATAGACAATTTTGCAGGAGAGGATGGTAATTTCCGCGTGTTAGTAGCACCGATCAAAAATGAAAAAGAATGGCCAAAAGCACTGAGAGTTGGCGGAGGTTCAAATTCTATGATTTTGTTGAATGATGTGCCTATCGGATATGAACTATGGAGATTGGTAAATGGTTTTCCACCTGATTTTTACAAGGAGAATCCCATTGAGAAAAAGAAAGGAAAATGAAAAAACAACTTTTTACGCTAATTTGCATATTGTTTGTATTGGATTTGTCCGCTCAAGTCCAATTCTCTGATAATCAGTTTTATCAGCTTGTGTATACCAATCACCCTTTGTCGAAACAGGCTAATTTAAAACCACAAATGGGTGATAAGTCAATTTTAAAGGCGAAAGGTGGCTTTGATCCTAAAGTATACAACCAGATTGATCAGAAATATTACAATTCGTCTCAATACTACAACCTTATTCACGCAGGACTTAAGGTTCCAACATGGTATGGTATAGAAGTCAAAACAGGTTTTGAATCTTATCGGGGAGATTATTTGAATCCACAAGATAAAACACCGAGTGGTGGACTCTGGTATGGAGGCGTTGCTGTGAATCTTGGACAAGGATTGTTGATCGATCAACGAAGAACAGAACTGTTTAAAGCAAGAATTTATCAGCAAAGCACATTGTCTGAACAAAGAATGCAGTTAAATGAGTTGATATATGAATCGGGTTATGCTTATTGGAATTGGTTTTCTGCCTTCTATTCTAGACAAGTTTTGTCGGAAGCTTTTGACCTTTCTGTTGAACGATTCAACGCGGTAAAATTAAGTATGGAACTAGGCGATCGCTCTGCGATAGATACTGTTGAAGCAAGAATTCAAGTACAAAATCGTGAATCATTGTTACGAAATTATGAAGCCGAATTGACAAATTCAATCAACAAAATCTCTACTTTCTTGTGGACTGATCAAAATGTTCCCTTGGAGCTAGATAGCACTACTGTGCCCGTCAATTTTGATTTGGGATTTAGTTTAGATCTAGAAAAAGGGTTACTAAAGATTGACATTGATAGTGCTTTAAATAATCATCCGTATTTGCAGATAAGTAATTTTAAAATAAAGAGTTTGGAAGTTGATGCGCGCCTCAAGCGCGAGATGCTGAAACCACAATTAAACCTGCAATACAACTTGCTCAATGAGCCAATTAATAACAATCCAATCAATGAATTATCCATTAATAATTACAAGTGGGGTCTGAATTTTGAAATGCCTATTTTCTTAAGAAAGGAAAGAGGGGATCTTGCTTTAGCGGAATTGAAAATACAAGATGCAGAATTCAACTATCAAAATAACATGGCTTATGTTGAATTTAAAATAAAAAGTGCAGCTGTTGATTGTAAAAATGCATTAACACAAGTTGAAATATATCAAAGAACTGTAGATGATTCTGAACGGTTGTTAGATGCCGAAAAGCAAATGTTTGACAATGGTGAAAGTTCACTTTTTTTAATCAATGCACGCGAGATTGCCTTTATTCAAGCTAGACTAAAACTAATAGAAGGAATAGCGAAAAGTCAGCAAACTTGGATTGCACTGAGATTCGCTATGGCAATGCTTGTTTAATCCTTCGCACAAAAGTGGTATTCAAAATTTTAAGTAAATGAAAAACTAGTAGTACTTTTAATTACATGTTTTTAAATAGTATATGTTACATTATGAAAAATCCAATTTTCATTTACTTACTTTTTTTCACACAAATTCTCTCAGCTCAAGTAGGCATTGTCACGCTCGATGCAAATCCTGAAACGGTTCCTCTTGGACAATGGTACACCATAAGATCAAAGGATTACAATATTTGGTGAGCGTTTGGCAATCTTTTTCGCAGCTTTTTTGGGTGCAGGCTTCTTAGCCAGAT
>CAISOQ010000144.1 GCA_903887095.1 uncultured Flavobacteriia bacterium | reverse complement strand
GATTAAAATAATGTGCATTCAAGTCAAGCGCTGTAGCCGGGGGAATTTTCAGAGCAACACCTGGAGGAAATGTATAGGTTGTGTTTAAATCTGTTCCTCCACCTAAAAATATATGGTTCTGCATTTGTCCAAATGTGGTTAGGTTGAGGGTTCCATTTGCATTGTACAAATCCCTCAATTGGTTTGCGGGAGGCAACAAGGTATTGTTTTGGAACCCATATAAAACAAAATGGTGACTGTTTGGCCGCCCTTGCATGGTAATTTTGTTTACATATACCGTGGAAGTATTGGGGGAGATTCTGTTTACAAACACCTCACGTTCTGTTTTGGGACTTACTGTGAACGTATTGATTGCTAATTGAAATCCCTCTGTAGGAGCAGGTGCTGTCATTGGTACAAAAGCCTGACTGCATACTGTGTTACTGGTCAGTATGTTTTCATCAACGACACTTCCTTTTTTAGGTGCACCTTTGAGTATCCATTGTTTGATAAATTCTATTTGTCCCGATGTCAGATTTGTTCCCCCCAATGGCATCGTTGCACCATATTTAGACGGTGACTGACAATCAATTTTCTGAAATAACAAACTCATCATATAATCACCCGGCTTTACCCTTAGAAGGCCAGCTGTTTTTGCTGCCTCATTTTTTGAAACGACATTAACTAAATTTTCATACGCGTTAGTTGAGTTTAGCAGTAGGTTATGCTGCGCGAAGGTTGCATCGCTAGTTGATCCATGACACCCACTTGTTGCACAAGACAGTGTTAGAATATCGTCCTGAATAATTGCCCAGCTATCTTTTGCAATAGGGCCACCATCAATTGCCTCCTCAGATTTTTTGGTACAGGATTCCATGCTAAAAGAAGCAATTAGTAGTACCATTAAAATTGTTGCTGTTACAAAATGTTTCATTCGGCGGTGTTTTAAACTATTTCAAAAGGAAGAGATGGGATACAGATGAATTAAGATTTCCTAAATCAGAACTTAACTTGAATTTCAACAAAACTGAAGAGCTATCCCGGATGCTCCTTGAATTACTCCTTTAATTATCTTTATAGTCTGTTGATTCAAAATAGAAACTAGTTCTCTTTTTCTCGGAACCCTTTCCTATATAATTCATGGTTTCTGCATCGTAGATCCGTCCATTGAGGATCACATAAACTACTTTGTCGGAATCTCGAATATCATTCAATACATCTCCATCGATCACTGCTAAATCGGCTAGCTTCCCGACTTTGATAGAGCCTAAGTTCTTGTCTAATCCAAGGTGTCTTGCAGGTACAATTGTGGCGGCACGCAACGCTTCCATAGGGGTCATTCCACCTTGCTGCATCATCCACATTTCCCAGTGAGCAGCAAGACCTTCCCGCTGACCATGACCTCCAATGGCCACTAGGATATCCCGATCGTGCATTTCTTTACCTGTTTTGACCACATTGAAATGGTTGTAATGATGTTCTGGTGCCATCGTCCTTACCATCGATCGAGGTGCAAGAATATCCTGTGGTACAAACTTGCTTAATTTCGGATGCT
>CAISOQ010000143.1 GCA_903887095.1 uncultured Flavobacteriia bacterium | reverse complement strand
TTCAAAGTTTGACTCGATGAGTGAACATTTTTGGTTTGGGATTTCGATCTACGAGAATCAACTGACTCGTTTTGAATATGTTGTCCATAACCAGAACTTAAAACTAATTTTGATTTTAAATTTATCACCTCATTCCAAAAAACAATCCACATTACAAATGTACCAAGACCAAATAGGATATAAATCATTGTTGACCAATCATCTAGATCTTCAATTTCCTCCAAAACACCTTGATTACCTTCAGCAATGAGCAAACCCGCAAAAAAAGGAAAAATGAACATGGCAAGATTTAAAACCGGATAAACAATTCCAGAACCAAGATCTACTTTTCCCCGAATACCCCTCTCACTAAATTCTTTTCGGAATGAATTCTGAAGAGCATTATTGAAAATAAATACCCAAACAAAATTTAACAGTGGCACCAAATTCAACCAAACCATCCCACCATCCATAACTCGATTCTTGGGACTGATTGTATTCATAGCTTGTTGCATGTTGTAAAAAAAGCGGATTACAACCCCTAATGTGGCAATAGCAATTAATATGTTAGAAGACATTAATAGTAACATCGAGAATACTTGAAAAAATGGATGAGTTTTATATTGAAATTGCGCGGCTTTATGGTTTATTGATTGTCTGATTTTTTAACAAAACTAAGATAAAAATAATAATTCTATTTAGAATAAATTACTCATACATTGTAAGTAGAATCTAACAATATAGGTTTATGGAATTAAATTATTCGTTACAAATATATAAGCATAGTATGACTCAAGTATGACTGAGAAAAAAACCTAGAACAGCTATTTCTATCTCTTTTTCTTAGGCTTACCATACTTTTCCTGCATGGCTTTTTTATGGTCGTAACGCACGTTTACCTTTTTGTTTTTCGCTTTTTTCTCATGGAAGGAATCTCCTCTATTTTCACGTGAAGGCAATTTGATAGCTTTACCGGGAATGGTGATTTTTGGCTTCTCAAATTCCATCATTTCATCCGTAAACACTACTTCCTCAGCCACATTCGTGAATAACAACTCTTGATGCATGAGTTCTTCAATGGCCAAAAGCGCTGGTTCATCTTTTTCCGCAACAAAGGTGATTGCAATCCCGTTTTTATCAGCCCTACCTGTTCGACCGATACGGTGAATGTAGTTTTCAGGACTTTCAGGAATATCAAAATTGATAATATGTGAAACATCAGTAACATCAATACCACGCGCTATTAAATCTGTCGCAATCAACACGCGAATTGCACCTGTTTGAAAATTTTGAACTGTATCGAAGCGGAAATTCTGTGCTTTATTGGAGTGAATAACACCTAGATTATCTGTGAAACTCTCTTTCATTTCCTCAAACAACAGATCGGCTAAAGCGCGAGAAGATACAAATACTAAAATCTTTGAGCTAGTATCTGTATGATCAATAATATGTTGCAATAAGGCCACTTTGGAGAGGAAATTCGGCACGCGGTAACCCGTTTGATCAATTTTTTCAATCGGCGAACCAGCACGCGCTGCTTCAACACGGACTGGCATTATCAAATAGTCCTCCAAAAACAAGGAGACTTCTTCCGACAAGGTTGCCGAAAAAACCATATGCTGTCTTTTGGCAGGTAAAAAATCGAATATCTGCAATAGTTGCGGTCTAAATCCTAAGCTAAGGGTTTCATCCACCTCATCAATCACTACTTTTTTAACATGTTTCAATTGCAACGAGCCACTTGCTGCTAGATCTCGAATACGTCCAGGTGTTCCAACCAGAACATCTAGTCCTTGCAAAACCATGCTTGCTTGCGTATTCATGTTGGCGCCACCATAGACACCCCCTGCCGCAACATTCATGTATGTGGATAGCTTCTCTACTTCACTCACCACCTGTGCAACCAATTCCCTTGTAGGCACAATGATCAAAATTTGAGGATGAGGATCTTTCGAAAATTCCCACATACAAAGACAAGGTAGCAAATAGGCCAATGTTTTACCCGTCCCTGTTTGTGCAATTCCAATTGTATCCTTTCCAGACATCATCACATTGAAACCTGCAGCCTGAATGGTTGTTGGCATTTGGTAACCCAAATCATCCAAGGCTTTCCAAAG
>CAISOQ010000142.1 GCA_903887095.1 uncultured Flavobacteriia bacterium | reverse complement strand
TGATAGAGTTACAAAAGCGAAACGCAACGATCTTTCTCCTACGTGGAAGGCTTTTCTCACAGAAAAACAATTCAAGGATGAGAAATTGGTGATTTTTTCAAATTGGTCAAAATTGAAAGAGAATGGTATAAAAACCGCCATTTTTGCCCATGACAGCGATTCCATTAGTTTTAGTTTGAAGGCGTATGTCAGAAATGAAAAGCCATTGAATATTTCAATGAAGTCAACTGGTTTGAACTTTAGAGCAGGAGAATTTGTTTCAAAAATGCTCAACATACATTTGGACATCAGTAAACTTAGGGATGAACCTGAAGATCCTTTGTATAAATGGATCGTAAAGGCGGGCAAAAAAGTCAGCTTCCCAACAAAGGAATTTATGGATGCTTGGGAAGGAGACTTGTCCTTTAGGCAGGGTGGATACCAATTGGTGAAGGAGACTTATATAGAATCAGTGTTGGATGAGGATTTTAACGTTACAGAAGTCGAGAAAGAGAAAGAAGTAAAGGTGCCCGGATTTTCTTTGATGCTTTCAATGAATGGCAACGACAGGAGATTAATGAATAAATTATTTGCCAAAGGAATTTTAACGCAAGAAAATGAAAGCTTTAGATTCTTGTTTTCGCCGCCATTAAAAATGCAGAAAAGAGGGACTTACTACTATTTCCATAGTGGTGATTATGTTCCCAGAACAGAGGAGTACTTAGCTAATAATGGTATCTGGACGCAAAAGGGTACGAAAATCCAATTCAGCATAGACTCCCTCAGTAAATACGAAGCATTTGGGTCTATTTACATCCCTGTCGACCGCATTATTCGGCGGAATCGCTTCTTTTGATTTTTCATTGAACATAAAATACTAACAGCTCTATGTAGATAAATATGTTTCCTGGTATTTCTTGTTTGAGTGATAATTAAAATTATATTCATTGAAAATTCAGGCCATGTCAAAAAAGCAAAAGATCTTCGTTCTTGATACTTCCGTGCTTCTGCACGACCATCAAGCAATCACCAATTTTAAAACCGCTCATGTTGCTATTCCAATTACTGTGTTGGAAGAGTTAGATAAGTTCAAGATTGGAAACGACACCAAGAATTTTTCAGCAAGAGAGGTGATTCGCTTTATCGATAAACTTTCTGTAAGCGGAAGTTTACAGGAATGGATTTCACTGGGCAAAGGAATGGGTAGTTTCAGGGTGATTCTGGAAAACAATCCGCGTGAAATCAATGCTGAGTATGTCTATTCTGTAGGTAAGAATGACCATAAGATCATCAATGCTGCTCTTTTTCTAAAGGAAACTGAATTAAAGAAAGAAGTTATTCTCGTCACCAAGGACATCAATTTGCGCATTAAGGCGAAAGCATTAGGCATTGCAGCTGAGGATTATGAAACGGGTAAAGTGGACAATAATCACCTTGAACAATCATCGGCATATACAATTGAAGGAGTTGATTCAGAAATCATTCGCCATATTTTCACGAGCGGAAAAATTGATGAAGATGGCATTCTAGGGAATAAAAAAGTAGCCAATGGTTACTATATCTTAAAAAATGGAAAAAGTTCTTCGCTTGCAAGCTATAATCACCTAACAGATCAGCTCGAAAGAATTGAGAAGGAATACATCTATGGTATTAAACCGAAAAATGCTGAGCAAGCATTTGCATTCAATGCGCTGATGAATCCGAATGTTAAGTTGGTAGCATTGCAAGGTGTCGCTGGAACGGGAAAAACCTTACTTGCTTTAGCATCTGCTCTTGAGCAAAGTAAATCGTTTCATCAAGTGATCTTGGCACGACCTATCGTTCCACTTTCGAACAAAGATATTGGGTTTCTTCCTGGTGATGCCAATGATAAAATTGGACCTTATATGGAGCCTTTGTGGGATAATTTAAAGTTCATAAAGGCGCAATTTGGGGAGAATGAGAAAAAACACAAGGCAATTCTTGAAATGGAACAAGCTGGAAAAATCGTTATTACTCCGCTCGCATTTATTCGTGGAAGAAGCCTTTCGAATATCATGTTTATCATTGACGAGGCTCAAAACCTTACGCCGCATGAAATAAAAACAATCATTACTCGCGCGGGAGAGAACACTAAAATTGTCTTTACGGGCGACGTACATCAGATTGATACGCCTTACCTGGATGAAAACAGTAATGGACTTGCATACCTTATTGACCGTTTGAAAGGACAAGAATTATTTTCGCACGTAAAACTGGAAAAAGGAGAGCGTTCTGAGCTAGCGAATTTAGCAAACGATCTTTTGTAATTACTTGGATTTAGAAAGTAAGAGGTTCGATAAAGCGTCGTCTAAATTTTCATACTGAAAGACAAAACCTGTGTCCTTTAGCTTTTGATTGGAGGCCTGCAACCCTTCCAATAATACACTTGACATATCGCCAAAGAGCAATTTCATCGCGATGGATGGAATTTTTGGAAAGAAAAATGGTTTGTGTAGGGTGCTTGCTAACGATTTCGTGAAAAACTCATTTGTCACATTCCCGGCAAGTGCATTGTAAGATCCATTTAATTCATGAGATACGACGTGTAAATAAATGTTAGCAAGGTCTTCAGCATGAATCCAAGGCATAAACTGTTTCCCAGTTCCAAGTGCAGAACCTATTCCCCATTGAACAGGTGAAAGCATTTTTTGTAAGGCACCTCCTTTTTGATCCAAAACAACAGAAGTTCGTATTTTGGATACGATGTACTTTTCATTAAATAAATCCGCACTCTCTTCCCATTTTTCAACCAAGTCAGAAAGAAAATCTTTCCCGAATGAATCTGATTCAAGATGTTCCCGATTAGGATGATCATACCCATAACAGTTGATTCCTGAAGCAGTGATAAATTGCTTTAATTTTGGCATGTGTGAACACTGAGAAAATAGGAATTCATTCGTTCCTATTCGTGAGGAGTAGAGTTCTTCTTTTTGTTCTTTTGTCCAGCGTTTGTCAGCAATTCCTGCTCCACTGAGATTGATAAGAACAGTCACTTCTCCAAGAATTTTCTTATCGATAGTTTTCCGAGCAGGATCCCATGAATAGTGATCTTTGTCTTTTGGTGTGCGTGTTAAAATGCCAACGCGGCAACCATTTTCTAAAAAGACTTTTTTTAGACGCTCACCGATTAACCCGGTTCCCCCAGCTATTAGAATGAAATCTTCTTGATTTTCCATAATGGTATAACAAACAGTGAGAATTACTGTTTAAGCTAATCAAATAAAAAAGTAGGTAATAAATAAAACCAGCAGTTTAACTCAACTTATCAGTCAAAATACGCATTTCTATGACTGGGGAAATTTTTTCGTAGAGAATGTTGTATACAGCTTCAACAATTGGCATTTCAACTTGAAACTTCTTATTGATTTCCATGACACATTTTGTTGCATAGTAACCTTCAGCAATCATGTCCATTTCCAATTGAGCGGTTTTTACGGAGTAACCTTTACCTATCATAAAGCCAAAGGTTCTATTGCGAGAGAATTTGGAATAGGCAGTCACCAAAAGATCTCCCAAATAAGCACTGGATTTAACATCCCTATGAATTGGACTTACTTCGTCGATGAAATTTTCAATTTCCTGAATGGCATTTGCGATCAGCACTGATTGAAAATTGTCACCATAACCCAAACCAGAGCAAATTCCTGATGCAAGGGCATAAACATTTTTAAGCACTGCCGACAATTCGGTTCCGAAAAGATCGTCTGAAACGGTCGTTTTTATGTAGCGGCAACTTAATATTTCGGCCATTTCCTCAGCGACCTTGTCCGAATGTCCTGCAATGGTTAAATAAGACAGGCGTTCCAATGCTACCTCTTCCGCATGACATGGACCACATATGATTCCTATATTGTTGTAAGGTGTGCCAAATGTTTTATGAATGAATCTTGCAGGAATTGCATTGTATTCAGGAATAATACCTTTTACAGCTGAGAACACAATTTTATCTTTCAGTAATTCAACTGGAAAATTTTCAAAAATCTGATTCAAAAAAGCCGAAGGAGTAGCAATAATCACGATGTCAGCAGGCCGTATAATTTCCTGTAAATCAGTGCTTACATTAATTTTGTTGAGGTCGAATTCGACAGATTGCAAATAATTGGGATTGTGCCTGTATTTGAGAATATGGGCCACGGCTCCTTCACTTCTCATCCACCAATTTATTGATGAAAGATTGTTGCACAAGATTTTAACCAGGGCAGTTGCCCAGCTTCCACCTCCAATGACAGCTATCTTTCTTTCTGGATTCATACCAATTCGCAAGCAAAAGTATCAAAATATTTCCGATGTCATTATGCTGCGCCGATGTTATAGGGAAACTTGATTTCCATTCTAATTTCCAACAAGCCTTTCGATCAATTCAAAATACTGATTTCAATCACGTTTTTAGTAGCATCAATATCATTTTATCACGGGATAGGATTCACAAAATTTGTTGTAACCAATTAATGATAATAGTATGAAAGCACAAACCGCACCGCGAAACCCTTTAACCAATTTTGTTAAAAACATTGAATTCAATCGATTTGGGTTAATTTGTATAGTAATTATTTTAATAGGATGCTTTGGTGGCATAGCCATCGGCCAAGGGGCAATTGAAAACACTTATGCCTTGACAGCTGTAATCTTACCCACAATGGGGACATTGAGTCTTTTATTGGCTGTAGCACCTATGAAACAAATCCTGATAGGTACAGCGATTTGTATGTTTATTGATATCGCATTGATTGTGTACTACGTTATTGCAGGATAAGATAGATATTAGAATTTCTTTGGTAATTCAATTGAGAATGTTGTGCCTTTATTTACCTTAGATTTGAAGTAGATAGATCCGTGATGATTCTCTATAATTTGTTTTATCATTGCTAATCCTATGCCAGTGCCAGTGGATTTCGTTGTAAAATAAGGCACAAAGATTCGGTCCTGTTCTGTTTCTGGTATACCGATACCATTGTCTGCTATTTCGATGAACCAATGGTCCTCGGTTTCAGATAAAGTGATTAAGATTCTGCCCGATTTTTCGGATGGAATTGATTGAATAGCATTTTTAATGAGGTTGTTGAATACGCGAATCATTTGGTCTTTATCGGCCGTGATTTCAGCCTTGCTAAGCGCTGATTTCATTTCCAAAATACACCCTGATTCTTCACGAAAAACTTCAATGACGTTTGCAATCAGTGGAATCAAATCGAAAGCTGTCTCCTGCGGCAAAGGCATTTTAGCGAAGTTGGAGAATTCGTTTGCTATAAGCGTTAGCGCATCAATCTGCTCTATAATGGATGCAGTTACCTTTTTAAGTTTTTCCACAGAACTTGGATCAGCCGGGTCAAAAACACGCATCATTTGCTGAACGCTCAATTTCATGGGTGTTAAAGGATTTTTAATTTCATGCGCAACTTGCTTGGCCATTTCTCTCCAAGCACTTTCTCTCTCACTTTTGGCTAATTGTCCCGCAGTGAATTCAAGTTCTTGCAGTTTAGAATTGTACGCTTTCACCAATGCGCCAATTTCATCTTCCTTTTCATAAACAATGGGGGCATTTTCCTTACCAAAACGCAATTTTGCGAAATTATCCTGTATGATTCTCAAAGGTGCTGTGAGCCAATTTGAGATTAAAAGCGCTGCAATAACGGATAAGACAAGAAGCAGCATGAAAACATTGATGATAGAAACGAGGAACTGTTGTATCTGGTCTTCAAATTCTTTTTGTTGGCCAAAATGTTGCAAGTTGAGAAATCCAATGAGCCTGTTATTTTGATTAAAATAGGGTAGATAAGCAGAGGCATAAGATAATTCACCAATATTTTCATCTTGAATAAAGCGACTTCGGTTCTGCACTTTAAATGCGTAGAGTGCTTTGGGGTTCATTTGTTCGCTGATCAAGCCGATGTTAAATAATTTTGAACGCGAAGTGGCAATTAAAAAGCCTCGGTCATCGTAAAAATTAATATCTGTTTTAAAAACTTTTGAAAGTTTTTCCAATGCCGTCTCTAGTGAATTTCCATTTTGCTCAATCGAAAGATGCTTTCTGTTGCCAATTTTAACTTTTAATTCTAGTTCAATCGAATGTAATTTTTCAGTAATGGCATTGTTTGAAAATTGATTGTATTGATTGCGCACAAAAACTCCACTTCCCCAGCTAAATGTAAACAGGGAGAGAAAGACAAGACCAATTAAAATTACTTGAATCCGAATCGCAAGACTTAAGGTTTTTTTGAAAATAGGCCCGTAGTGAAATCGGAAGAATCGGGGTAATAACAAGGCTCCGAAAAATATAAAGAGATAGGAAAAGGATGTAACAAGACCTAAAAATCCAGTCTTGATTGAAGATAAGACGATTACATCACCATTGGTTGAATATTGCACATAATGGTTATAGTCAGCGTAATTCTTAAAGTGCAAGCCACTATTTTTCCATGTTTTTATCGGGCTAAATGTTGAAGGATAGGTAAAACTACCATAATTGACAACTAGTTTTCCATTGTGGTATTTAGCAATAGAATAATTTTCCAATGGTTCGAGTACATCGGCTTTTGACGAAATCAGCAGACGCGGGAATCCTATTTCTTCAGGGATTTTTTTAGAACGAAGTGTAACAAACAACACATTTTTTAGGCTATCTGCTGTTACAATCTCTTGACGAATCACATAGCTATACTGTTCGATGTTATCCTTGATGTAGTAGATATTTCTGTCTATTTCTGAAGGGCGTCCATGTTCTAAAATGATTTCGTTCATTTCTGAAAAATCTTCTAACGAACTTTTTTCTCCACCCAAGAGACTTTCTCCAAGATTATTGTAGAGGTAAAAATTCATTTCATACCGCTCCCAAAACCCATTGAAAATTCTTCTTTCAAGACCTTCTTCGAATTCAGAATGGGGCAGGTTTGTTCCGTTAGAAATGAATCGTGTTAGGATTGGATCTTGCTGCACATTTTCAGCAACTTTACTATATTCTAATTCCGTTACAACATTTTGCTCTGTCGAAAGTTGGTTCGCATACAATTCACGATCCGCTTGTTCATGGTCAATGTTGAACAAATAAAGCATCGACGAAATAAATACGACAGCGAAAAAGAGAGTAGCTATTGCTATACCAAGATCAAGTTTTTTGTTGCTATTGAAGCTTTGAAATGCTGTTAGGAGTGAAAAGCAAGCAACAATTAAATGTAAGCCGACAGATTCAGCCGTAAGACCTAAAAAGAATATTGAAATAGCATGAAAGGAAATTAGGACAATAAATACCTGTGCAAGTTTTATATTGGCAGCGAATTGTTTTTGTGTAAGGGTTTTTAAAAGAAGATAGTAGGAATACATCAAACCGCCAATACTCAATAATGCAAGCAGGGAGTAGAGATTAACCGAAAAAATTTTGTTAATCGACAAAGGGATGGAGGAGTTTTCAACCAATCCCTGCGTCATCGTTTGTATGAATACCCAAAAGGGTAAGAGCAGTAAAAGTAGGATCCAAACTGTTTTTCCTCCGAGTAGGGTTTTTTTTATTTCTTCGTTTAAAACGGAAAATAGGAATACAATAAGCGCGGCATTGGTGAGGTATTCGAAATAATTGGGGAACCATTTATTTGTGCCATAAAGTGAAGGGTCCAATGCTGAAGTACCGACATTAAAATGAATAATTGAAAAATAAATTAAGGTGACTTTGGCGCCTATCAAAGCAATGGGGATTAAAAAACGCAGTTTGCTTTTGATAATTTGGTAGAATACAAAAATGAATAAGAGCCACAGACAAAAGGCAGAAATATACAGAATGAGATAAAGTTGTTCTGCTAATTCTGAATTGTTTTGCGCTTCATCTGGAACGATTGAAAACAAGAAATTATCCTGAGGGTCCCTAATTTCGGTTCCGTTAATTTGTTCTAACGAAATGGATGCGTCATAAGATAGCTCGAATGCTTTTGCAAAAATGTTCTTGAGATCTTCATTTTCATAAGGGTAATCGCGTTTTATTAAAAACGAACCACAGAGAAGGTTTTTGCCATCTCGAATCAATTTAGAATAATACCACCCATTTTGTAAATGGACAATTCCTTCTGACGGAAAATGAATATCTGTAAAACGACTAACAGGCATGTCATTTTGATTCCAAAGGACTAAAGAATCATTTCTGAAATAATGAAAATAAAAGTCTTCGTTTGTTTGAAGGTTTTTCCAACGTGGTTCCCAATTTGTCTCTTCAAAATAGGTACGTTGCTGCTGCAAGTAATTGTTTAATTGATCAACTTGTGTGGTGAATGTTTTGCGGAATTCGCTAATTTCCTTTCTATGGTCGGATTGAATTTGGTTGACATAAATGGAAATAAATGTTGCAATTGTTGCAAGAATACCGAATAGATATAAGCGAAATTTCTTATTCATTGCAGCTTATTCTTCGCCAGACGCATGTGGATTTCATACATCAAACGCTCGAATTCATCATCCGCTCTGCTATCATTATGGAAACGGAAATTAGCCAGTCCCTCATAAGGTTCAAGGTATTTTTTATAGCAAGGCAATACGTGATTTTCCCATTGGTAAATAATTGCATCACGAGAATAACCTCTTGTATCTTGGTCCCTGTAAAGTCTGCGATCCAGTTGCACATTGGGCTCCACTTCCATGAAAATAGAGAAGTTTAATAGATTCCGAACCTCCTCATAATGAAACAGAAATAGACCTTCAACAATGATAACGGATGATGGATCAATAGTAATTAAAGTGTTTTTATCTGGAGGCGCGTTGAAATGATACTCTTTCACCTCTATGGAGTTTCCGGAAATTAAATTTTGAAGGTCTGCGTGAAGTTTTTTTCTGTCTAACGCCGTAGGCAGGTCAAAATTCACTTCGCCTTTACTATCTATTGATTGTTTGTCAATAGACAAATAATAATTGTCCATTGAAAAAACAGAAGGGCGCAAATTTTTCAATTCATTGCAGAGTCTATTGAGCAAGGTTGTCTTGCCAGAACCACTTCCTCCACATATGCCTATGATCATGCGTTCCACTCCTGATGTTCTCGTTTGATAGAATAATTACTGAATCTTTCAAAGATAATTGAAAAATTGAAATGCCTGAATCATGCATTCTGAGCGCTAAAAAATAATGCTAAGTGTTCGTTTGATTGCAAAATGTGATTAATTTCACGTTGGTCCTAAACCAAGCCAACGAAACATGACGTTTGTTCGTCTTAAATATGCTAAAAGAAAAAAATGAAAAAAATTATTCTTTCCCTCTTTACATTCTTGTTTATCTTTCTGGTTGTTGGACAGCAAGGAGATGGTGGTCTTCCGAACGCTCTTAAAGACTTAAATTACAAGCAAATAGATCAACGTGAATTCTCAAAGCCTGATGTAGAAGCTTTAAGGGCGGAGGATGAAATCAACGACCCTCAAAAAAATGGTCCGTGGCGATTTGGATACAACCATTATACATCACTTAACATGTCAAACTCCGGAACATGGATCGATTACCCCAACGGCGATCGTATTTGGATGCTTTTAGTAAAGTGTGAGGAAGCCTTAACGGTTAATCTTACATTGAAGGATGTGAAAATACCTTTGGGTAATGAATTGTACGTTTATAACCCCGACAAAAGTTTTATCCTTGGAAAATTCACTGAGTATCATTTGTACAATGGCGAATTAGGAACTGAATTGATACCAGGCAACACCGCCGTTTTAGAATATTATGTGCCTGCAGCGAATAAGAATAGTGAGGCATCTTTGGGAGTAAGTATCGTGACACACGGCTACCGTACCGCTAATGAATTTATGACGAAGGCTTTTGGTAGTTCTGGAAGTTGTAATCGCAATGCAAATTGTGCAGAAGGTGCAGCATGGACAAATGAACGTAACGCAGCCGTAATGCTGGTATCTGGTAGCAGCGGGTTTTGTTCGGGTTCTCTTATAAACAACACACTTAATGATGGGAAGCCGTATGTATTAACAGCCAACCACTGTTACAGTAATCCAGCATCATGGATTTTCCGTTTTAATTGGCAATCAACAGATTGTACTAATCCTTCTACATCTCCGACCTTTCAGTCGCTTTCAGGCGCTGTTCTTAGGGCTAAGGGTTCTGCCTCCGACTTTTGTTTAGTAGAAATTACGGGCGGATTAGCAGGAGGAACAGTGCCAACTGATTATTCACCCTATTTTTCGGGTTGGGATAATTCAGGCGTAACACCAACTATGGGAGTTGGTATCCATCATCCTTCTGGAGACATCAAAAAAATATCTTTTGAAAATCAACCATTAATTTCAACCACATTTGGTGGAGGCTCCCCAAATACGCATTGGGGTGTGACTGGTTGGGATACGGGCGTTACAGAAGGAGGTTCTTCGGGCTCCCCACTGTATGATCAGAATCATCGAATTGTTGGTCAATTGCATGGAGGAGCTTCGGCATGCGGTGCTCCGGTATTATCAGATGAATACGGTAAAGTATCTTATTCATGGCTGCCAAGTGGCAGTGATTGCACGAATCAATTAAAATGCTGGTTAGATCCGAACAATTCAGGAGCAGTTTTTATTGATGGGTATGACCCATCAGGATCAAGTGCAGTAGCGCTGGATGCAGGACTCAATAACCCACAAGGAGTTTCAGGAACATTTTGTGTAGCAAATGTTTCTCCGCAAGTTACAATTTCAAATTCTGGCACATCACCAATTACCCAAGCAACTATTACCTATGGGTTTGATGGTCAGCAGAATCTAACATTTAATTGGTCCGGAAATTTAACACAGTGGCAGACAGAAACAATTACATTGCCTTCAGCTTCTTTAAGTGGAGGAAACCATACTTTTTCTGCTGTAGTTTCTTCTCCTAATGGTGGTACAGATGAAAACGCATTGAACAACACAATTTCTTCGTCCTTCACAACAGTTGTAAATGGAGAAACAGCAACGTTGTCTTTTGATTTGGATTGTTATGGTAGTGAAACATCATGGATATTGGCAGATGAGTTAACTGGGAACACACTTTTTAGCAGTTCAGCATACACCGATGGTTCTCAAGGAATAGTCACTCAGGATTTTTGTTTAAATACGGGTTGTTATCTGTTTATTCTTAATGATACTTATGGTGATGGTCTTTCAGGTTGTAGCGCAACGAACGGAGCTAATGGTAGCTATCAAATCGTATGGAATAACCTGGTGGCTGCAGAATTATTGGATGCTGATGCCAACTTTGGGACTCAAAATATTCAGTCCTTCTGTTTGCCAGTGCTTGGTCTTAATGAGTTAATGAAAAACGATCAAATAGTGATCTATCCAAATCCTGCAGATGACAGAATTCAGTTGAAATTGTTGGGCAATAATAATTTAATGAATGCTCAAATAACAAGCTTGTCTGGACAATTGGTTAACTCAATTCAACTTTCTGGTCAGACGGCTGAGTTGAACGTTTCAACCTTATCTTCAGGTTATTACTTAGTAAAAGTTACGACAAGTAATGGCGAAATAACAAGGCCGATTACCATTAAATAAGCGTGAAAATAGATGATATAGCAAAGGCTGCCGGAAAGGGTAGCCTTTGTAATTTATTTTTGGGAGTAGATTAATACTTAATAAATACATTTTTTGGCTCCGTAAAAAACCGGAGTGCTTCCCACCCACCTTCACGGCCTACACCTGAGGCCTTAACCCCGCCAAAAGGAGTTCTTAAATCACGCACTAACCACGCATTGATCCAAACGATGCCTGAATGTAATTGATCTGCCATTCGATGTGCACGCTGCAAATCACTTGTCCATAAAGTAGCAGCCAAACCATATTGAGTTGAATTGGCCATTTTTAAAACTTCTTCCTCCGTATCAAAAGGTGTAATTGTCACAACTGGACCAAAGATTTCTTCTTGATTTGTTCTGCAAGTGTAATCCAATCCCTCTATTACCGTTGGCCTTAAATAATAACCTTCTTTGTATTCTCCATCGAGAATTACGCGCTCACCCCCCGTTAATACAGTTCCACCTTCCTCTTTGGCCAACTCAACATAAGAAAGCACTTTTTCCATGTGAGGTTTTGAAACAACTGCCCCAAGATTCGCTTTAGGATCCTTTGGATTTGAGACAATTGAGCGGCTTACCTTCTCAACAAATGCCTCCTTGAATTTCGCATAGAGGCTACGTTCCACAAATATGCGAGACCCACACAAACAAATCTGTCCTTGGTTGGCGAATGAAGAACGCATCGTTGTTTTCAGCATCTCGTCAAAGTCGCAATCAGCGAAAATGATATTTGGATTTTTTCCACCCAATTCAAGCGATAGTTTCTTAAACATCGGAGCTGCGGTGCGCGCAATGTATTCTCCTGTTTTTGTGCCCCCTGTGAATGAAATAGCCTTAATTTTCGGATGCTTCACAATGGCATCTCCAACACTACCACCTAAACCGTGCAGGATGTTTAAAACACCGGCAGGCATTCCAGCTTCTTGGGCAACTTTTCCTAATAAATAAGCTGTATACGGAGTAATTTCAGATGGCTTCGCTATTACGCAATTTCCCGCCGCCAGTGCAGGGGCTATTTTCCACGAAAAAAGATACAATGGTAAATTCCAAGGAGAAATACATCCGACAATTCCTATTGGTTTTCGCAAGGTGTAATTCACTCCTACACCTTCCATATAATGTGATTCTGATGCATAATGAAGAATCGCTGTTGCAAAGAAATGAAAATTCGACACAGCTCTCGGGATATCAACATGTGCTGCTAATGTCACAGGTTTTCCGTTGTCTTTTGATTCTGCTGCAACAAATTCATCCATTCTTCGCTCAATGCCCTCTGAAAGTCGAACAAGAATAGCGCTCCTTTCTTCAATACTCATGGATGACCAAACAGGAAATGCTTTTTCTGCCGCCTCAACAGCTTTCTCAACATCGTTAGCGTCTGAATCAGGAATCAAACTGTAAACTTTCCCTGTTGCAGGCTCGTAATTATCAATGAACTTTCCATTGATAGGTTCGCAATACTCTCCGTTGATGAAATTCAGTAATTTTTCCATGAGTCATGTAAATAATAGTGCGAATTTAAGGCGAAAAAAGATTAATTGCAGATTTCGTCTGCGATAACTGGATTAATGATTATCCTTTGGCGAAAATAGTTTAGATTGAAAATAGCGTCCAAAAATGGAAAACATCAGCAACCCAAGAACAATCCCACCACCATTTGCAAATAAATCCATAATAGAAGGTGTTCTACCCGGAATAAAACCTTGAATTAGCTCAATTAAAGCGCTATACAGCATAATTAAACCTGCAAAAAGCAATCTTTTTTGCTTGTTTCGGCCAAAAATCAATGCGTTACATGATAATGTTGTGTAGGCAAGGAAATGGCCAATTTTATCATTTTTAATTTCTATTCCGCCGGTAGGTGGCATTAGACTTAAAATGGTGATAAGCAAAAAGATCAGTAAAAGGCTGGTAAATGCTAGCTTTTTAATCATATAAATTGGTTAGATGAACAACTCTGAGGCAATGTAGTCAGCGCGCAATTTTCCTTCATCTGTTAGTAGAAGCGTCCCTTCAATTTTTTGCATCCAACCGTCGTTGGCGTAATTTTCAATTTTCTGTATAAAGTCCTTTGTCAAGGAATGATTTGATTGAAGTGCAGACAGATTGACACCGTATTTGGTTCTTAAACCTGTTAAAAGCAATTCATTGAAGCGGTCCTTTCCGGTTAGTTCTTCCTTTTCATACCATTTACTTTCTTCCTTGAACAATTTCATGTATAGCGCGTTGTTTGAAATATTCCATCGCCTGTTTGTGCCATCAAATGAGTGAGCTGAAGGTCCTATGCCAATGTATTTTTCACCTTTCCAATAAGATGAATTGTGCACTGCTTCGAACCCAGGTATGCAAAAATTGGATATTTCGTACTGTTCAAATCCCTTTTCTTTGAGCACCTGTAATAGGTGGAGGAATTGTTCACTTTGATGGTCTTCATTACCTGGAACAACTTCTCCTTTTTCTACCAGTTTATGCAGCTGTGTTTTTTGCTCCACAGTAAGGCAGTAGGCTGATATATGTTGAATATTCAATGAAATTGCTTTTTCTATTTGATTGTTCCATTCAGACAGATCCATTGATGGTAAACCATAAATCAGGTCGACACTTATAGCATTGAATCCGAATTGCTGCGCATCTTTCACACAGTTTTCAGCATGATCAGCTGTGTGTGCTCGATTCATCCATTTCAAATCGTTGTCTCTGAAAGATTGAATACCAACGGATAGCCTGTTTATGCCATTATTGCGCCAATCTTTCAAGTTGGATACGGACATGTCATCTGGGTTTGCCTCAAGTGTAATTTCTGGAGAACTAGAAATTAAATAATTAGCCGAAATGGTTGATTGAATTGATTTTAATTCATCTGAATTAAGAAGACTTGGTGTGCCGCCTCCGAAATAAACACTGTTAATCACTTCACCATTTAGCTCATCTTTTCGAAAAACCAATTCTTCACAAATTGTATCTATTAGTTTGCTTCGGTACGATTGATAACTTGTGCTAAAATGAAAATCACAATAAGAACAGCGTTGCTTGCAAAAAGGGATATGAATGTAAATTCCAGCCACAAAACAAAATTAGTGAATAATAATTGGCCATAAGTCGAATGAATTAATCCAATTATCGAAAAGTGTAGGTTTGTTTCAATTAATTTTTTACATTTAGATGACATTAATCTTAACATGGATTTCAAAGCAAACAAAGATTCATTAAATCGTGAGTTGGAGAAGTTCCTTTCCATGTTAGAGGACTTATTACCTCGCTACTCAGCATTGTTGCGAAAAAAAAACATCTCTAAGTTAGAATTGACTGAGCTGGGTGAGATCGAGCATTATCTGATTGAAGTGAATGCAAAAATCTCTTCAATCAAGGGCAAACTCGAAGAAGACCTCTTTGGCCATTCGTTGGACATCTATTACAAATTGAAACGAAAAGCCCATTCAGGAGACGAAATCGCAGCGGCTAAACTCGAAAAAATGAAGGAGATTTTTGAAGAATCACTCAGTGGCGGTTCAATCATCAATTGGAATTAGACTTTTTTCGTTTCAGTTAATCAATTTATTTATTCGATCAATTTTATAAAAAGCGGATGCTCTTTTACAGTGATTATAGTCCTGAATCTCCCAAAAAAATTATTTTTACTTCGTTTTAAAAATCTAAGAAATGCAAAACCACGAAATCGATTACTTTATTCACGGTGAAGAAATGCAATTAGTTGAGATCGAACTTGATCCGCAGGAAACAGCGATTGCAGAAGCAGGATCATTCATGTACATGGATGATGGCATTCAGATGGAAACCATTTTTGGAGATGGAAGTGCGCAATCGTCTTCAAGTGGTTTCATGGGTAAATTATGGGGAGCTGGAAAAAGACTTTTAACAGGCGAGAGCTTATTCATGACTGCTTTTACGCATACAGGATTAGGTAAGGCGAGGGTGGCTTTTGCTTCTCCATATCCTGGGAAAATCATTCCGATTGATTTATCGGCTTATGGTTCAAAAATAATTTGTCAAAAAGATTCATTTCTTTGCGCTGCCAAGGGAGTGTCAGTAGGGATAGAATTTCAACGAAAACTGGGAACTGGGTTATTTGGTGGTGAAGGTTTCATCATGCAAAAACTGGAAGGCGATGGCATGGCTTTTTGTCATGCAGGTGGACACATTATGAAACGAACGCTGCAGCCGGGCGAAACACTTCGAGTTGATACGGGGTGTATAGTTGCTTATACACAAACAATTGATTACGATATTAAATTTGTTGGTGGGATAAAAAATTCCATTTTTGGAGGAGAAGGTCTTTTCTTTGCAACGCTGCAAGGACCGGGAGAAGTATGGCTTCAAACCTTACCTATTTCTCGTCTTGCGTCTCGAATATTATCTTATGGATCTGTTGGTGGTCGCAAAGAAGAAGGTGGAATTCTAGGAGGGTTGGGGAATTTACTCGATGGCGACGGAATGTAACTAGTTACGATTGTAGATTGTTCTTGCTCCAATCATTCCTTCTATCGGAATCTTTTGCCATTCTTCTTTGGTTGGACGCAAAGCAATAATTGTCATTCCCTCTTCTTGGATTTTGACTTGATCATTGATCACGTCAAAAATGGTGGTTTCTTCCTCATAATTGAAGTGTCTGATGTGCAATTCAGACCCTTTGAATTCAAAAATGCTGGGCGAGTAATAGCCGTTTTCTTCAAAATTCAAGATATACGTGATATCGCTGATTTTACAAAGTGTATTAAGTGATTCATCATTTCCGATGATTTGTTCTCTATTTTTTACAGCGAAATGGTAATACTCTCCCTGTAATTCGCAGGGAACAGAATCATTTTCTTTAACACCAATCAACCAACCATTATTTACCCTATATTTTGATGACTCGCGGATTGTTTCTCTTGAAATAGTGCTGTAAATCATTGATACAACAAAAACACCTTTGTCAGAAAACTCATAATCAACATCCGATTGCTGACTGGAATAGCTGCCATAATATGTTGGAGAAATGCGCTCCGTTTGATTGCCATTGGGTGGTAGCGGAATCGTAAATTCATAGGATACCTGCCCGAAAAACAAAGCTGGGAAAAACAAAGTCGCTAATTGAAATGCAACATATCGATTTACAAGTGCCCTTAAACTATATTTTTTATGATGCTGCTCCAAAGAATTCAACTTTTTGATTAACTTAAATAAGAAAACTGAAAAATATGCAAAAAAGATGGCTTGTCAAAGCACCTGTGGAGAGAGATAGAGTTGATGCATTTCGTGAAGAGATCAAAGCGGACAGAATTACGACTGAATTATTGATAAGTAGGGGGATTTTCAACTATGATGATGCCAGAGAATTTTTTAATCCTGATTTAGCAAATCTACATGATCCATTTTTAATGAAAAACATGGAGGCCGCTGTAAAACGACTTGTTCATGCGTTAGAAAAAGAAGAAAAAGTATTGCTTTTTGGTGATTATGATGTGGATGGTACAACTGCAGTGGCTTTGATGTATGCCTATCTTCGAAAATTCCATGAACCGTTGGATTATTATATTCCTGATAGGTACAGCGAGGGATATGGAATAAGTCAGAAAGGAATTGATTTTGCACATCAAAATGGCTTTTCGTTGATTATCGCTTTGGATTGTGGTATTCGATCCATTGAATTAGTTGAATATGCAAAAAACAGCGGCATTGATTTTATAATCTGTGATCACCATCAACCCGGAGAAAGTGTTCCTGATTGTATTGTACTCGATCCAAAACAGAAGGAGTGTAATTATCCATACAAAGAACTCTCTGGATGTGGCGTAGGATTTAAATTATTGCAGGGATTAACGATGCGATTGGAAAAGCCAGAAGATGAACTTTTTAGTTACCTGGATCTTTTAGCAATTAGCATTGGTGCGGATATTGTCGATATTACAGGTGAGAATAGAATTCTTGCACACTGGGGATTAAAAAAATTAAATGCACATCCAAGAGCCGCATTCCGTGAACTACTTAAATTGGCTAATCGAGAATTTCCAGTGTCCCTCACAGATGTGGTTTTTACGATTGCACCGAGAATAAATGCTGCCGGAAGATTGAGATCTGGTCGCTTTGCCGTTGATTTAATGATCTCAGAAAATTTGCAGGAGATCAACCAAATAGCAGGTGAAATAGATACTGACAATAAAAATCGACGAGAAATAGATCAGCAAATTACTGAAGAGGCAATTGAAATGTTGGAGAAGGGTGCATCGTTGGTTGGTTCATCCAGTATAGTGGTTTACAAGGAAGATTGGCACAAAGGCGTTGTTGGAATTGTAGCTTCCCGTTTGATGGAACGGTATTTTAAACCGACCATCGTGCTTACTTCTTCCAATGGCATGGTGACAGGTTCTGCCAGAACTGTTAATGATTTTGATATTCATGGAGCCATTCATCAATGCAGCGATTTGTTGCATCAGTTCGGTGGCCATCGTCACGCAGCAGGCTTGACAATGCATCCAGAAAATCTCACTTCGTTCATTGAGAGTTTCGAAAACGTGGTAGGAGAAAGCATTCATCCAGATGATCAATCTCCTGAAATTAAAATCGACCTTGAAATGCAATTTCACGATCTTTACACCAGAGGTGAAGCTGTAAATAAAATACCAAGAGTGAAGCGAAATCTCCTTCGTTTTGAACCACATGGCCCGGGTAACATGCAACCCGTTTTCTTGTCAAAAAATATTTATGCAGCAGACTTCAGAGTGTTAAAAGAAAAGCACCTCAAACTAAAATTGGTCGACCCGCTTTCTGAAATATACCTTGATGCCATCGCTTTTAATCTGGCTGATAAAATCGATGATATTGCAGCTGGTTTACCCTTTGATATTGTTTTCACACTGGAAATCAATAAATGGAAAGACAGAGAAACGATTCAGCTTAATGTTCGCGATATTCGTTCCTCTGTCTGATCACGCTTAAATTTGATCGAGGGCTTGTCCGATATCAGCGATGAGGTCGTTATAATGTTCTACGCCAACTGATAGACGAATCAATTTCTCCGTAATGTGCATTACTTTTTTGTCTTCCATTGGAACGTCGGCATGTGTCATTGTTTGCGGGTGCTCCGCAAGACTTTCAGTTCCTCCTAGTGAAACAGCTAATTTGATTAGTTTTAGAGAATCTAAAAAACGAAATGCTTCAGCTTCACCACCTTTTATGTCGAAAGCAATCATTGCTCCAGAAGAAGTGAACTGGCGAGCATAGATCATTTTATCCCGCTCAGATCCATTTTTAGGTATCGTACCGAGGTAGTATATTTTTTCCACTTTAGCATGATTTTCTAGGAATCTTGCTACGTGTGAAGCATTCAATGCAGCTTGCTCCATTCTGATTTTTAATGTTTCAAGTGATCGCATTAGCAACCAACCTGTCCAAGGCCCAGCCATGTTACCTAAAAACGTTCGTAGACCTTTCACGCGGGCCATTAATTGTTTTGAACCCAAACAAGCTCCTGCAATAACATCCGAATGTCCACCTATATATTTTGTTGCTGAATACAATACTAAATCTGCTCCATGCTTCAATGGGTGCTGCCAAACTGGTCCCATGTAAGTATTGTCAACGGAAAGGATGATTTCTTTGCCTTCCATGCTGAAATGGTTTTTTATTTCGGCACACATCTCAATATCAATTAAGGCATTCGTTGGGTTGGCAGGCGTTTCTATATGGATCATAGCCAATTTGTCAGCTTTGCCAGTTGCTTGAATGCGCTCTATGATTTGTTCTTTGGTATCCGTCGCATAAAATCCTATTGCCTCAATGTTCAATTTTTTCAAAAAGTGATTAATGAAATGATCTGTTCCACCATATACGGGACGGCTATACAGTAACAAGTCGCCAGGTACCATAAATTCCATCATGGCCGTCGAAATTGCCGACATTCCACTTTCAAATACGGCGCAATCTTCGGCTTGATCCCACAGGCAAAGTCTATTTTCAAGGATCTCTAGATCTGGATTATTCAAGCGGCTGTATATTAAACCGAGCTCCTCTCCTGCATCCTTTTCGCGCAATCCGTAAGCAAGTTCAAAGAATCGTTTTCCTTCCATTGCCGTGTTGAATACAAACGTGGACGTTTGGAAAATAGGACATTTTATCGCTCCTTCAGATAAAGAAGGCTTGTATCCAAAACTCATCATTAAACTTTCTGGGTGCATTTTTTTAGTATCCATAATTCTGTTTATTTTCATCAAACATACAT
>CAISOQ010000141.1 GCA_903887095.1 uncultured Flavobacteriia bacterium | reverse complement strand
TTTTTCGAGCATCGATGCTTCTTCGTTTCCATTTAAAAGTGAAGTCATCGTTACTCAACTCCAATTCCTGTTGAATTCGTTGCCTTAAAAATTCGACGTCATGCACCTTTTCAGGTGTTAATTGAAATTGAACTGTGCTACTCATTATCCTTCAAAAATAAAGGAAACCCACCACGTGCTGTTGTAAAGACGATCAATCGGTTTGGAAACGGGTGTTAAATCTTGAATAAAAGCATTCGTTAAGCCACGGGAATATTTCAATTCGATGCCAAACTTAAAGTATGGTGCGAAAAATTCAACACCACCGCCAACTTGTCCAAAATAATCACTCTTCTTGATCTTAATGAATGGGTCAATGAAATTTTGAGATGCATCTTGTTGTGATTGTAAATCTATGGTGTACTGACCGCCAAGTAATAAATAAGATGCGAAATTATTGTACCTCAATGTTCTGAACTGAAACATTAAGGGTACATCAATATTGGTTGAATTGATTCTCTCTTCGCTGTACACATCTTTCTCATCTGTCGGATCAGGATTTTGAAAAGTATATTGCAAGACTCTCTCTTGAAATGAAAGCGTAGGCATGAGCCTCAATCGTACAACGGGCGTACCTAACTTCAAGGTTGATACAATTCCTACCTGTCCGCCAGGCTGTGATTTTGCCACCAACGATTTTAATCCATATTGTTCATAGGCGTCAATTACTGGATACGCTGCGAAATTAGCTGAATTGAATCCAAGCATAAAACCAAAGTGGATCGTTCGTTCATCAAAACGACGGTAATTTTGTGGCTTTTCCTTTTGTGCGAACAAAGAGGATGTACCAAATAAAAAACATAGCAATATTAGCTTATTCATCACAGCCCTAACGTTTTTCGCTATCGAATATTGCTTTGTCAATGGGTATTTCTTATTTCAATCCTGAATAGATTGTAGCTATTCCTCCGGCTACTAATTTTGCATTCACTTCCTTGTACCCTAATCGATTAAGAATATTTTCAAAATCCTTACCTTCTGGAAATGCAGCTACTGACTCAGGCAAATAAGCATACGCTTTTTCATCTTTTGAAATCCGTTTACCAAAAAAAGGAATGATGTATTTCGAATGAAAAGCATAGTACTGTTTTACAGGGAATCGTTTTGGTTTCGAAAATTCTAAGATTACCAATTTACCACCCGGGCGCACAACTCGCAGCATTTCAGATAATCCTTTGTCTAAGTTTTCGTAGTTGCGAACACCAAATCCTACTGTAAGTGCATCAAAATAATTATCATCAAAAGGAAGGGCTTCTGAATCGCCTAATCGCATGGAAATGATGTTGTCAAAACCTCTTTTTTTCATCTTTTGACGTCCAACTTCAAGCATTCCCTCAGAAATATCCATGCCCACAATTTCTTGCGGTTTCAAACGTAAACTTTCGATTGCAAAATCACCTGTGCCAGTAGCGAGATCGAGAATACGATTTGGCTTTATTTCTTTCAAAAGTTCAACCGCTTTTTTGCGCCAAATTTTGTCAATTCCGAGCGAAAGAAAATGATTTAAAAAATCATATTTACCCGAAATATTATTGAACATTTCTGCTACTTCTTCCA
>CAISOQ010000140.1 GCA_903887095.1 uncultured Flavobacteriia bacterium | reverse complement strand
AGTGACATGGCAGGTGCTGCTACAGTGATTGGGGCATTGTACTTGGCGGCACTTCAAAAATTAAAAGTGCATGTCATCGCTCTCGTGCCATCAACTGATAATCGCCCTGGAATGAACGCTTACACACCTGGAGATGTGATTACAATGTTCGATGGTACAACTGTAGAGGTGTTGAATACGGATGCAGAAGGAAGAATGATACTTGCAGACGCCTTGGCTTATGCTGAAAAATACAAGCCTGAATTAGTATTGGATGCTGCCACATTGACTGGCGCTGCGGTTCGTGCAATTGGAACAAAAGCTTCAATTATTATGGGAAATGCTGATGATAAGTATTTCAATCAATTGGAGAAAGCTGGAAATGAAACACATGAAAGAGTTGTTCGTTTTCCTTTTTGGGATGATTACCTGGAGGAAATGAAGTCGAGCATTGCTGATTTAAAAAACATCGGTGGTCCAAATGCCGGGATGATTACTGCAGGTAAATTTCTTGAACACTTTGTAAAATCACCCTACATACACATGGATATTGCTGGACCTTCATGGCTGGATGGTCGCGAGGACTACAAGGGTCAGGGAGGCACTGGAGCTGGAGTGCGTTTACTCTATAACTTTTTGAAAAAGCTGAAATAAATGGAGAAAGAAAAGGAAGTTCAGCACAACAATCTCATTCGTGTAGGGATTTCGTTGGGTGATATCAATGGAATTGGTCCTGAAGTGATTATGAAAGCGTTGCGTGATGCGCGGTTATTAATGGATTGTACACCTATTATTTACGGTTCAACAAAAGTTTTTGCACATTACAAAAAAGTGTTGGATGATCAGGAGTTTAACTATCAATCCTGCAAAACAGCTGAAGAAGCACAAAACAAAAAAATCAATATTGTCAATGTTTGGCAAGATGATGTTGAAATATCTGAGGGCAAACCAACCGAGCAAAGCGGAAATTGCGCCTTCCAGTCTTTGGAAAAAGCAACACAGGATTTGGCTTCAGGTAAAATCGATGTTTTAGTGACAGCTCCTATTTCAAAAGAAGCAATGGGTAAAACTGGATTCAAGTTTCCAGGTCACACAGAATACCTTGCGGATCTTTCGGGTACTGACGATGCGTTAATGGTAATGGTTGCTGAAAATTTGCGCGTTGCACTCGTTACGACTCATATTGCTTTAAAGGAGGTAAGTTCAACCCTTTCGAAAGACAAAATTCTAAGTAAAATTAAAGCGTTTGAAAGCTCACTTAGAAAAGATTTTGGTATTATTCGACCAAAAATTGCCGTTTTTGGATTGAATCCACATGCTGGAGAAAATGGAAAAATGGGCAGTGAAGAACAAGAATTTATTACTCCGGCTATTAATGCAGCACGAGGAGAAGAAATTTTGGCTTTTGGACCATATCCAGCCGACGGCTTTTTTGGTTCAAACAGCAGGACGCAATTTGATGGCATCTTAGCGATGTATCATGATCAAGGGTTGACTGCATTCAAGGCGTTGGCATTTGAAGACGGGGTGAATTTTACAGCGGGATTGCCAATTGTAAGGACCTCTCCGGACCATGGAACAGCATATGATATCGTTGGTCAAGATAAGGCATCGGAACAATCAATGCGCCATGCTATTTATGTTGCTTTGGATATTTACAGGAGTCGACAATTTGTTCGTGAGATCAATGTCAATCCGCTTCAAAGTAGCCCAAAGGATAAGAAACGATCAGGAGATGATGTGGAATAAACATCTCTTCGAATAAAATTTAAAGGATATTAACACGGTATCGTTAAAAATATTAACTTTGCCCTCCAATTTTCGCTCATCGTGAAGTCAAATAAAGAATTTATTATCCCTTTTATTGGCTTGAAAGTGGGCTTTCATGATTTCAATTTTGAGATACATGATGCGTTCTTTGAAGAAGTAGAATACTCTATCATTCACAAGGGAAATGTAACAGTTTCACTAACCTTGGAGAAGAAAGAGACAATGTTGATAGGTGAGTTTCAAATAGGTGGAACTGTGTCGGCATCCTGTGATCGTTGTAATGATCCACTTGATGTTCCTGTTAAAGGAACTTTTAGGTTGGTTTATAAGTTTGACAACGAGACAAGCGATGATGAATCTCTAATTGTATTGCATCCTGATGCATATGAGTTAGATGTTCGAGACAATATCTATGAATTAATAACTGTCTCTCTTCCTGCCCGATTGACCCATCCAATGGGTGAATGCAATGAGGAGATGATAGAACTGCTTAAAAAATATTCTAGTCAACCTGAAAGCGTCGAAGATGATTTTGACGATGACGATGACTGGGATGACGAAGATTGGGAAGAAGAAGATGATGACGACGGTGATGATGATCCAGTGGATCCTCGATGGTCGGCACTAAAAAATTTGAATTAATACAACATAAATAAAGTAAAATGGCACATCCTAAACGAAAAATTTCGAAGACACGCCGTGACAAGAGAAGGACGCATAAAAATGCAGTTGCAAATAACATTGCAACTTGTCCTACTACCGGACAACCGCATTTGTTCCACCATGCTCACTGGCATGAAGGGAAACTATATTACAAGGGGAGAGTAGTTGCGGAGAAAGAGGTAGCAGTTTAATCTGAACACCTAAATTCTTCTGCTGCATGAAGATCGGAATTGATATTCTTGGCGGCGACTTTGCTCCTGATGCTAATATTTCAGGCGCTGTCTTAGCTAAAAAAGAACTTCCCGGCGACGTTAAACTTGTTTTATTAGGCGACAGAGATCAAATCTCTAGTGGCCTTTTGTCGTTGAATGCAAGTCTAGATGATTATGAAATCGTTCACGCTCCCGATGTGATTACGATGCACGATCATCCGACACGTGCAATCCCTCAAAAACCGAATAGTTCTATAGCTGTTGGATTTGACTTGCTTTCTAAACACGAAATTGACGCATTTGCTAGCACAGGCAACACTGGAGCCATGCTTGTCGGCGCCATTTATAAGATCAATACAATACCGGGTATTATTCGCCCTTGTATTACATCTACATTGCCTGCCATCGATGGTTCTAAATCTATTTTATTAGATGTTGGATCGAATGCAGATTGCAAGGCGGATGTTCTTTATCAGTTTGCCGTTTTGGGCGCTTTGTATGCGAAAAAAGTATATGGGGTCGAAAATCCTAAAGTGGCTCTGTTGAATATAGGTGAAGAAGAATCAAAGGGAAATTTGTTGACTTTGGCAGCGCATAAATTAATGGCTGAGTCAGATGATATTAATTTTATTGGTAATATTGAGGGAAGAGATCTTTTCTTTGGCAAAGCAGATGTAATTGTGTGCGATGGCTTTACTGGAAATGTGGTATTGAAAGAAGCAGAGGGAATCTACACGTTAATGAAGAAAAGAGGGATTAAAGATGAATACTTTGATCGCTTCAACTATGAAAATTACGGCGGAACTCCTATTCTGGGTGTGAAAGGAAATGTCATTATTGGACATGGAATTTCGAATGATATTGCCGTTAAAAATATGATTTTACATTCGTACGAAGTAGCAAAATCTGGACTTGCGAAAAGTGTGAATGAAGCTTTTAGTTAATATGAAAAAGATAACTGCTGCAATAACTGGTGTTCAAGGATATGTTCCTGAAACAATCCTTTCCAATGAAGATCTGGCAAAGATCGTTGATACATCTGATGAGTGGATCACTTCACGAACAGGTATCAAAGAAAGAAGAATCCTTAAAGAAGGGGCTTCATCTGATATGGCTGCAGAAGCTGCACGACAACTATTAGAAAAAACAGGGGTTGATCCTCTTGACATTGATTTGGTGCTAGTTGCCACAGTTACGCCAGATTATCCTTTTCCCTCAACTGCGAATGTTGTATGCGATAAAGTGGGAATGAAAAATGCATGGGGTTATGACCTTATTGCGGCTTGTTCCGGTTTTATTTATGCGCTTTCTACGGGAGCTCAATTTATCGAAACAGGTCGCCACAAGAAAGTTTTGGTGATTGGTGTGGATAAAATGACATCTATCTTGGATTACCAGGATCGCACAACGTGTGTAATCTTTGGTGATGGAGCTGGAGCTGTTTTACTTGAACCAAATGAAGAAGGGTTGGGGGTTCAAGATTTTATTTTGAGAAGCGATGGTTCAGGCCGTCAGTATCTTATTCAACCAGGTGGAGGTTCAGCAAATCCACCAAGTCACCAAACAGTTGATGATCGTTTGCATTATGTGAAACAAGAAGGTAAACAGGTGTTTAAATTTGCTGTGACGAATATGGCGGAAGTTTCTGCTGAAATCATGGAAAAAAACAACTTGACCAGTGATGATGTTGATTGGTTAGTGCCGCACCAGGCTAACTTGAGAATTATCGATGCTACAGCTGAAAGAATGGGTTTGAGCAAAGAAAAGGTAATGATCAATATTCAGAAATACGGAAACACTACGGCAGGAACACTTCCACTTTGTTTGTGGGATTATGAAGACCAATTAAAGAAGGGTGACACATTGATTCTTTCTGCATTTGGTGGTGGTTTTACGTGGGGGGCTGTCTACTTGAAATGGGCATATGACTCGAAAAAATAATTATTAAATTTACATTCTATTAAATACATAAATATGAATCTGAACGAGATACAAGATTTGATCAAATTTGTTGCTAAATCTGGAGTTAGCGAAGTAGAAATTGAACAAAAGGATTTTAAGATCATCATCAAATCAGAACAAAAGTCGAAAGGTGCTGATCAACCGATTTTCGTACAAGCTGCAGCGCCTGCAATGCCCGTGGCTGCTCCTGTTGCTGCACCTGCAGCAGTTGCCGCAGCGCCTGCTGCACCAGCTGCTGCTGCAAATGATGATTCAAAATACATTACAATCAAATCACCAATGATCGGTACTTTTTATCGTTCATCTGGACCAGATAAAGATGCATTTGTAAATGTTGGAGATTCTATTTCACAAGGAAGCACAATTTGTATCATTGAAGCAATGAAATTGTTCAATGAAATTGAGTCTGAATTCTCAGGTAGAATTGTTAAGGTATTGGTAGATGATGCATCGCCAGTTGAATACGATCAGCCGTTGTTTTTGGTTGACCCAGCATAATAATTTGAAACTCTGAGTTTATAACTCCGAATTCTGACCAGCCATCAAACCGCAGGTAAAAACAAATTAAAGCGTATGTTTAAGAAAATATTAATTGCCAACAGAGGCGAGATAGCTCTTCGTGTTATCAGAACATGTAAAGAGATGGGGATTAAGACTGTCGCAGTTTATTCCACTGCCGACAAAGACAGTTTGCCAGTGCGTTTTGCAGATGAAGCGGTATGTATTGGTCCAGCGGTAAGTTCTAAGTCCTATTTATCTATTCCAAATATTATTGCTGCTGCAGAGATTACGAATGCTGATGCAATTCACCCAGGTTATGGGTTTCTTTCTGAAAATGAAAAATTCTCGAAAGTTTGCCAGGAGCACGGAATAAAATTTATTGGTGCTTTGCCTGAGCAGATTGCAGGGATGGGCGATAAAGCTACCGCAAAAGCGACGATGATTAAAGCCGGTGTTCCATGTATACCTGGATCGAAAGGTTTATTGAAAGATTTGGATGATGCTCGCGCTACAGCTAAAGTTGTTGTTTATCCTATTATTTTGAAAGCAACAGCCGGAGGTGGTGGAAAAGGAATGCGCATTGTCTGGAAAGAAGAAGACTTAGAGGCAGCTTGGGATTCAGCGCGTCAAGAAGCAGGTGCCGCTTTTGGAAATGATGGGATCTACATGGAGAAATTCATTCAAGAGCCTCGTCATATAGAGATTCAAGTAGCGGGAGATCAATTTGGAAATGCATGTCACCTTTCAGAAAGAGATTGTTCTATTCAGCGTCGTCATCAGAAATTAGTGGAGGAAACACCATCCCCATTTATGACTGAAGAGTTGCGTGAAAGAATGGGTGAAGCAGCTATTAAAGCAGCTAAAGCAGTGAAATACGAAGGTGTGGGAACGGTAGAATTCTTGGTAGATAAAAATCGTGATTTCTACTTCATGGAAATGAATACGCGTATTCAAGTTGAGCATACTATTACAGAGGAGGTTATTGATTTCGATTTGATCAAGGAGCAAATTAAAATTGCTGCAGGACATAAGATTTCAGGTAAGAATTATTATCCTCACTTGCATGCAATTCAGTGTCGTATTAATGCTGAGGATCCTTACAATGATTTCCGTCCTTCACCAGGAAAAATCACATCTTATCATTCACCAGGTGGACATGGCGTAAGAATTGATACACACGCATACGCTGGTTATAGCATTCCACCTAATTATGATTCAATGATCGGAAAGTTGATTGTTGTTGCTCAAACGAGAGAAGAAGCCATTTTGAAAATGAAACGTGCGTTGGATGAGTACATTATTGAATGAATAAAAACAACTATTCCGTTCCATCAAAAACTTATGGACAACAAGGATTTCCGTGAAGGTAACTTTACAACCAAATTCATGGAAACATT
>CAISOQ010000139.1 GCA_903887095.1 uncultured Flavobacteriia bacterium | reverse complement strand
TTTTTGTTTTCATTTGTTTAACTTAGTTCAAAGAATTAGCACATGCCTTTTAATTCCATTTTTGCTTGGGTAATGAAAAAGAGGATTCACCAAATCGACCTCTTTCGAAAATATCCTGTGGAGGTGCAAAGTGAGTTATTTGAGAAAATGATTCATTTAGGCGCTGAGACGGAATGGGGCAAAAAATACCAATACGGTTTAATTAATAACTACGATCATTTTAAAGAAAAAGTCCCCCTGCAGGAATACAATGATTTAAAACCCTATGTGGACAGGTTGATTTCAGGCGAACAACAGCTACTATGGCCGACCGAAACGAAATGGTTTGCCAAATCATCCGGTACGACAGACAATCGAAGTAAATTGATACCAGTTACCAAAGATTCACTGGAAGAATGTCATTACAAAGGAGGAAAGGATCTTTTAGCTTTGTATTATGAGAATCACCCTAACAGAAAACTATACAAAGGAAAACATTTAATTGTTGGTGGAAGTGCTCAAATCAATCACCTCACTGCCGACTCTTATTTTGGTGACCTATCGGCGATTATCGTGAAGAATTTGCCGTGGTGGGCAGAAATTCGTAGAACGCCATCCAAAGACATTGCACTTATGAGTCAATGGGAGGAAAAGATTGAAAAAATGGCACAAAGCACTATTCATGAGGACGTTTATATTTTGGCTGGTGTCCCCAGTTGGACGATGGTGCTAGCAAACAAAGTACTTGAGATTTCGGGGAAGAATAACTTGAAAGAGGTATGGCCTAATTTGGAACTGTTCATGCATGGTGGTGTTAGTTTTGAACCTTATAAAGCGCAGTTTGAAAGGCTTATTCCAGATCCAAAAATGAATTATGTAGAAACTTACAATGCTTCTGAAGGATTTTTCGGTATACAAGATCAAATCAACTCAAATGAATTGTTGTTGATGCTAGATTATGGTATTTTCTATGAATTCATACCAATGAGCTCATTTAACGGTGTAAATTCTGTTGAGGCAGTTGATCTCGCTGGTGTTGAATTAGATGTAAACTATGCAATTGTGATTTCGACCAATGCGGGTTTATGGCGTTATATAGTTGGAGATACTGTCAAATTTACGTCAAAAACGCCCTATCGATTTAAAATTACAGGTCGAACAAAAAGTTTTATAAATGTATTTGGGGAAGAACTCATTGTAGAAAATGCAGATAAAGCAATTGCTCGTGCTGCGAATAAAATTGGAACCGTTGTTAGGGAATATACGGTTGCCCCTGTCTTTATGGATGGCCTTGAAAATGGAGCGCATGAATGGCTCATTGAATTTACACATGTCCCAGATGATGTGTCACGTTTTCAACTGCTGTTGGATGAGGCATTGCGTGAATTGAACTCAGATTATGATGCAAAACGCTGTAATAATTTTGTGTTAGGCCCACCAATCATAAAAGTGTTGAATGCAGGTACGTTTGACAATTGGTTAAAATCCATCGGTAAACTAGGTGGGCAACATAAAGTACCACGTTTATCAAATAGTCGTGAAATAGTGGAGCAAATATTGCATGTTGCCGCATCAAATAAAATTGAACAATGAAATCAATAATGCTTTTCCTATTATTAGTCGCAAACAATTGTTTTTTTGCACAGAAAAGTGATTCACTCGTATGGGAAAAACAAATGGAATACCAGGTGGATGAGAGTGCAACCTGGACCGCAGATATTTTTGGGAATGTCTACATCACGAAAGGGAGGGTGTTACAAAAATTTGATTCTCTTGGGGTATTAAAGTTCTCACAAAGCATCAAGTCAGTTGGTAATATCAAAGAGATTATGCCCGTTAATACAATGAAACTTGTTTTGTTTTCAGAGGAACAACAGGTGTTATGTCTCATGGATAACACCCTGACAATGAGTGAAAATTACATTGAGTTGTCAGATTATAAAGTAGGCATGGCTTCTTTGGTTGCAGTTTCTTCTCAACCAGATAAGATTTGGGTGCTCGATCAATTGAATTCCACATTACTCTTGTTGGACTTGTCAGGTAAAATGCAATACCAAGAAGTCAGAAATTTAAAGGGAGTGCTGAATTTGGCAGACATTACATCATTGCATGAATCCGATGGACATCTTTATTTAATGAGTAATCAAACGATGTACGAGTTTGATATCTATGGATCACTATTAAACGAATTAACTTTTCAGTATAATTCAATTAGAACGATTGCAGCATTGCCTTTTTATCGTAAAATTCTTTGGTTTACGGAAGAAGCGATGATTGTTCAAGATGTTGATGAGGGCAAAGAAATGGTAATTAAATTACCAATTAATGGAATAATTTCGTTCATGAAAAGAGGAGAATACTTCTATTTCAAGACGGCGGATAAAATTTTAAAATACAGTCTTAAAATTCACGAATAATTCCTTCAATTATTGTAATTTAGGCGGTCTAAATTGAAAGGTTTATGCACATCGCTGTAGCAGGAAATATCGGATCGGGAAAAACAACATTGACAAAGATGTTGGCAAAACATTATGGATGGGAAACGCATTTTGAAGATGTGGAACAAAATCCTTATTTGAATGATTTTTACGAAGACATGCAGCGTTGGTCATTTAATCTTCAGATTTATTATCTGAACAGTCGTTTCACACAGATTCAAGAGATCCAGGAAACAGATAAAAACGTTATTCAAGATAGAACGATCTACGAAGACGCATTTATTTTTGCGCCCAATCTTCATTCCATGGGTTTGATGACGACAAGGGATTTTGAAAATTATTTTTCACTTTTCAATCTGATGGATTCATTCGTTTCTTCACCAGACTTGTTGATTTATCTGCGTGCAAGTGTTCCGACTTTGGTTAACCAGATTCAGCAACGGGGTAGAGATTACGAAGAAAGTATTCGTTTGGATTATTTGAAACGTTTGAATGAGCGTTACGAAGCTTGGATTTCAACTTACGATAAAGGTAAACTCTTGATTGTCGATGTGGATAATAATCGTTTCCCTGAAAGTCAAGAAGATTTGGGAAAAATCATTTCCTCAATTGATGCTGAAATCAACGGTTTGTTTTAAGAAATTATAAACTCCTAGGTTTCTTATTCCACTAATTTTTAATTCGTAAAAGCATGATCGTTGTAACCGGTGCCGCTGGATTTATTGGAAGTTGTCTTGTTGGCAAACTCAATGAAGCAGGATATACGAATATTGTTGTTGTAGATGATTTTTCAAAAACTGAGAAAGCAGCAAATTTGGATGGAAAAATGTTATTGGCCAAGGTTGGCCGTAAAGATTTCATAAAATGGTTGCAAACTTTTGGTGAAGAGGTTGAATTTATCTTTCACATCGGAGCGCGCACAGATACAACTGAATTTGACAAGTCAGTTTTTGATGAACTAAATGTTTCTTATTCACAAGCTGTTTGGGATGCCTGCATTCAATTTAACATTCCACTAGTTTATGCAAGTTCTGCTGCTACTTATGGTTTGGGAGAATTTGGCTATAAAGATGATCATTCAATTGTATCAAAGTTGAAACCACTCAACCCATATGGAGATTCAAAGAATGATTTTGATAAATGGGTTTTGGATCAAAAGCAGACACCTCCATTTTGGGCAGGATTAAAATTCTTTAATGTTTACGGGCCAAATGAATACCACAAAGGCAGAATGGCCAGTGTTATTTTTCATGCATTTAACCAGATTGGTGAAACTGGTGCAATGAAATTGTTTCGATCTCACAATCCTGAATATTTGGATGGTTGCCAGTTGAGGGATTTTGTATATGTCAAGGATGTGGTAAGTGTCTGTTTGTTTTTGATGGAAGATCAGCCGGAATCGGGACTTTACAATTTAGGATCCGGTAAGGCAAGAACATTCTTGGATCTAGCGAAAAACACCTTCAAGAACATGAACGTAACTGAAGCGATTTCATTAATTGATACACCCATCGATATTCGGGATAAATACCAGTATTTTACGGAGGCTGATATGTCTAAGCTTGTCAGTCAGGGTTATTCAAAGCAATTCCACACATTGGAAGAAGGAGTTGAAGATTATGTCTCAAATTACCTTTTGAAGGAAAAGTATTATTAAGTTCTTATCGGATAACTGTTAAGTTTCCTGTGATAATTTTTCGGTCATCGGTATCTTTACTCTTCAAAGAGATTTTCCACGTGTAAGTTCCTGATAGAACTACTCTTCCGTTGTATGAGCCATCCCATCCTTGTTCGGTGTCTTTGGATTCGAAAACAACTTCACCCCAGCGATTAAAAATTAATAGATTATAATTGTAGTGATCATACCCACTTGTAATGATGGGTAAGAATTCATTATTAAACTCATCTCCATTGGGTGAAAAAGCATTAGGAACGTAACAAATGTTTTCTTCATTAATCACGATAAATACAATACTCGTATCAAGACAGCCATCAGGGGATGTCGCAATAAGCGTTATTGGTAATGTTCCAAATGTCTCATTGTCATATTCGTAAGAAGGTGAAATCTCAGTTGAATAACCTGATTCATCACCAAAATCCCAAGAGTAAGTTACTGCATTCGAACTAGTATTTGTGAAATCAACAGTTGGATCTATACTTGACAAAACATAATCGCTTGCTGTAAAAGAAGCATTTGGCAAGGAGTATGTTGATATGGTTACTTGGTCTGAAGATGTACAACCATGTATATCAGTACCCGTTAATGTGTATGTATTCGCACCTATATCGGGTAAAATATAACTTTGATTCATTGCACCATTGTCCCAAGAATAACCGATCGCACCTGTTCCAACAAGTTGAATTGAATCACCCAAACATAACTGAGCATCTGTGCCGGCATTTACAATTGGCAAAGCGTAAATTTGAACTTGGGTTTGACCAGTGGATGTGCAACCGTTGGATGAAGTTGCAGATAGTGTATACGTTGTTGTTACTTCTGGTGACGCAGTTGTTTGTGAACTGTTACTCGATGAGAGTCCTGTTGTTGGGCTCCATGTATAAGTCGTTCCAACTGCAGGATTAATTCCAATTGAAGTTTCATCTCCAATGCAAATTGATTGTTGAGCTGTCAATGAAGTTGTAGGTGTTGCAGAAACAGTTATAACAACGGAAACACCTTCTGATATACAACCATTGGAACCGGTAACTATCAACGAATAGGTGGTTGTTGCACTTGGTGATGCTGTTGGTTGAGCAGCAGTTGCGCTAGATAAACCAGTTGCAGGTGTCCAATTATATATTTGGCCAGCAATAGAAGGGCTTCCAATTTGAATAGCGTCACCACTGCAGATGGCCTCATCGGTTCCTGCATTCGGTACAATGTTTATTATTTCAATTGTTTCTGTAATTGTGTCTTTACAACCTAAGTCTCCCTCAACAACTAATGAAACATCGTATTGTCCGGGCGAAAACAAATGGGATGGATTTTCTATTGTTGAAACTGCGGAGCCATCTCCAAAATTCCATTGCCAATTAATAATTGATTGAGAGGAGGTTGATGTGCTTTGAAAATCAACGTTTCCAGTGCAGTTGTCTGAATATTCAAAAGAAGATTGAGTATTCGCCATGGAGAATAAAATGTCGTCAACAGTCACTTGATTGAACTGAAAAGAGCCAGTAAGGTAATTCCTTGGAATGGTTTGGCTTCCTTCAGGATCACCCGGATTAGGATCGATTGGCCCCATATAATCACCTCCAACACTCGAGATTGCCGATCCTACCAAGGGCGCAACGAAAGGGTCATCATTAATAACATGATAAACAATAAATTTAGCATTGTAATTGACTTTTAAAATATTGTATTCGCCATATCCTGTCAATCCTGGTTGCCCACCTGCATTAAATAACGTGCTTCCCAAGTCTTCTGAATTTCCATAAGCATCGGTGAACAATATAAAGACAGGTTTGCAAGGTGAGGAAACCAAATCCAATTCACCTCCATTGTCCCAAGTGCCATCTAGTCGCATTGAACTCATTGAAGCAGGAAGATAATCATTGTAAATATTGACAACTAAACCAAATACTCGATTCCATGATGTCAGTGTTGCTAAATTGCTTGAAAAGGGAATTGAAATGTCGTATAAACCCGGGCTAGTTGACAGATCTATTCCACCATATTGTACTACAGCTATTCTAGTTGTTGGGTTATTTGCCAGAATTTGTGTTGATAATTGATCAATCGAATTATGCATGGATGAGAACTCAAAATCATCAATGGAACCTGAGTTGTCGACTATGAAAATTACATCTTTGCATGACCCGCAAGAAGTTTGCGCAATGCTTAAATTCAATAGAAAAAAGCAGAGTAGAAAAGAGAATAATTGTTTCAAGTTAAATGAATTGCTAACGCTTATTGTTAAAAACGGCAAATTTCATAAAAGGTTTGCTACTTGCGTGGAATAAAATAGAAAATGCAGTGATTTGTTAATTTTAATACACATTCATTTATTAAATAAACGGTTTAAACAAGTTACGGTATGCAAACAAGTGTATCGTAGGCTGGTGAATAACCTACCCAAACCCCTAATGCGCCACCTTTTATGTTTGTAGGAACATTTGTTGGAGTTGAAAAGGGATTGCCGGCATTAAATAGCTGATTGTATTTTTTCTCAAAAAATTCATAGGCACTCCTGTCAAGTTTTGAGAGCTTCAAGATGACTGTATCCCCCAAATTGAAATAACCTTTTACGTTATCAGGTACATTTGGATCATCGTAAGTTGTCTTGTCGTCGAATGAAAAATCAAATGTTTTGCCATCAAAGAATTGATCATCGAAAAAAGGATTCCAAACATCTTCAAATTGAGGTTTTCCGCTTCGTTTGTATTGCAATTTATAGGCATCGTATTGATTAGGAGGGTCATTAAGTGTAACCCACGAATAACCTTTATCAGTGAACGAACCGCTCAATTTGTAAAACATATTTACAGGTGGTGTAGATTGCAGGATGGTTGTTGAAGATGTGTATGTTTTTCCATCAAATGTCACAGTCAAATTATAGGTTTTTCCAACTTGGCCCCAAATATCAGTGTTGAATGATGTGTATGCACACAAATGGAAATTAGCTAATTCCGCTGCTGGAATCCCAAATATACCCGCGGCAATTTCCTCAGTACCTGCCGGAAGATTGTCTGTGCAAATTTCATCGAGTTGCACCGTTGTTAATCCATTACTCACTGTCACAATCGCGCCAGATATAAAATTTTCAAGGTAGGCGTCTAAATTTGTTGGAGAGTAGATATCATTTGATTTTGAAAGTAAAACCAATGGCGGGGCATCAGTTTCAATGCTTCCATCAATTACAACTTGTTGTTCGTATCCTGGAATATCAATTTTGACTTCTTTCGAACAAGCACTCAAAAACAGCGAAAATAAACTAAGAAGAATAAGTGTGTATTTCATGTTAATTAAAATTCAAAGTTCCAAGTTACACTTGGGATAATTGGGAAAAGGGATACTTGCTTGACCGAGATTTTAAAATCACCTTGTAAAAAATCACCATCATTATCCACATACAAGAAAAACGGATTTGCCCGATTGTAAACATTGTAAACGGAGAAAGACCAATTGCTCTGGTATTTCTTTTTCACTTGAACGGTCTCTCCAGTCAATTCATCTGTTTTGGATTTGAATTTTTTCCCATACAGCGTTGCTGACAGGTCAAGACGGTGGTATGGAGCCATGCGTGTTGAATTACGAGCACCGTAATTAAATAATAAAGCCTGATCTTGCACATACCAAGAAGAAGGAAGTGTCAATGTGTTTCCTGTCGCATAAATGAAAGCAGCGCCAAATGTCCATCGCTCATTTAATTTGTAGCTTCCAACAACTGTTAAATCATGTCGTCGGTCATATTTTGCTGGATAAACCTTTCCATTGTTCAAATCTGGAAATTTACGTTCTGTTTTAGCCCAAGTGTAACCAATCCAACCAGTGAAATTTCCAAAATTCCGCCTTAAAAAGAACTCGATTCCATAAGCCCAACCATTACCGAATACCAAGTAATTGTCAGTGTTGTCATTTACGTCATCTCCAGGTAATACGCCCTCGGCATATTCGATGAGGTTTTTCATTCCTTTGTAATACACTTCAACTGAAGCTTCGTATTTATCGTTGAAGAAGTTTCGGTAGTAACCCAATGATGCTTGCCAGCCCTGCTGAGGTTTTGCTTTGTCTGTTGTTGGGTACCATATATCTGTTGGAAGCGAAACAGCACTTAATGAAGTTAAATGCACGTATTGATAGTTATAAGAATAACCTCCTTTGATTGAACTATTGTCTTTAAGTAACCAACGAAAGGATATGCGTGGTTCTAGACCATTATAAAATTTAATGACATTACCCTTGTCATAATTAATAGAGGTGTCTTGGGTGCTTATACCATCTCCTTTAATGTAACGGGTAAATGGCCCAACATGTTGATACATACTGTAGCGAAGACCAGCATTGATTCGAATATTTTCATTTAAATCGAACTCATCCATCACATAAAGCGCGGATTCGTGACTAAATAATTTTGCAGCATTGGAAGGGTCTAGAAAGACAACAGAATCTGACTCTGCAGAAATACTGGATGGGGTAAAGGTATGGTAAATGTAATCAGCTCCCCATTTAATTTTGTGTCGGGAATTCGGAAAATAGGAGAAATCTACTTTGGCTCCAACATCTCTGACGCCTGATTTCAGTGAGAACTTGAATTGGTCTTGATCTGATAGAAAACTGAATTGATAATCAGAGAAAGTGGTTGTCACATTCATGAAAAGCTTGTTTGTAAACAAATGGTTCCAACGAAATGCGGCAATTCCATTTCCCCAAGGCATGTCAACTTTGAAATCATCTTCATTGCTTCTGAATGAGAATTTGTCTAAGCCGTAGTATCCACTTAAGAAAATTTTATCCTTTTCTCCAAGTTTGTAATTCATCTTTAAATTCAAGTCGTAGAAATAATAACCAGACCCCGCAAATGGCGAACTATCAGGAATTGCTGCCTTCATAATTAAGTCGATGTAGGTTCGGCGGCCGGATACAATAAAAGAGCCTCTGTCTTTTTTCAAAGGGCCTTCAATTGTCAAACGAGAAGAAATTGCACCAATACCACCTTTCACTCTGAAACGTTTGTTGTTTCCTTCATTCATATTCACTTCGAGTACAGATGAAATTCTACCTCCAAAATTGGCTGGCATTCCTCCTTTGATCAAATTCACACTTTTGACAGCATCAGCATTGAAAACAGAGAAGAATCCGAATAAATGTGCCGCATTGTAAACAACACCTTCATCAAGTAAAACAAGGTTTTGATCCGGTCCACCACCGCGAACGTAAAAGCCTTGACCGCCTTCTGATACGGATGAAACACCTGGTAAAAGTTGAATGGTTTTAACGATGTCTACCTCACCCATAAAGGCAGGCAGTGTTTTTATTTTCTCCACATCGAGTTCAATTTGTCCAATCTTTGTAGAATTTACATTTTCACCTTTCTTCGCGTTTACCGTAACTTCTTGCAATTCGGAAAGGGCGGCTCCCATTTCAAGTCCAAGAGTCACGTCATTCGTTAGATCAATATTTCGTGTTTCGGTCTTTTGTCCTACAGCACTGAATTCAATCACATAATTCCCTTTTTCAACGGTAAGTGAATAAAACCCATAGGTATTTGTAACTGTTCCCTGTTTCAAAGAGGGAATCGAAATCTTTGCTCCAATAATGGCTTCTCCACTTTTAACATCTGTAATGTAGCCACTAAGTGTGCTTTTCCCTTGAGAGAAGGAAAAGAAAGTAATTAGAACAAGAAGGAGCGATAGTAAATTTTTCATAATCTCTTCAATGCGGTGCAAATTTCATCATTCTTCCAACAAGTAGAAAGTATTTTAGTTTAGATGGCTTTAATTCTTTGTGAATGGAAGATTATTTTTGTCTACCCATTGATTCAATCCGAAAAGCCAATTTCCTTGAGTTTTTCTTAATTTCGCAACTGATTTAGAAAAGATATCCGAAATGAAAATTTCATACAATTGGCTTAAGCAATATGTTCAGACAGATTTATCTCCTGAAGAAATGGGAAAGATCCTTACAGATACAGGTCTTGAGGTTGAAGGCATTGAGAAAATAGAGACTGTAAAAGGTGGTCTGGAAGGTGTGTTGATTGGTGAAGTTTTGACTTGCGAAAAACATCCGGATGCAGATAAATTAAAAGTTACAACAGTTAGTTTGGGGTCTGGGGAACCAGTTCAAATTGTTTGTGGTGCTCCAAATGTAGCAGCTGGACAAAAAGTAGCGGTCGCAACTGTAGGATGCACACTCTACCCTAATCCGGACGAATCGTTTAAAATTAAAGTTTCTAAAATACGTGGGGTTGAATCAAACGGTATGTTGTGCGCTGAAGATGAGTTAGGTCTTGGCGAATCGCATGCTGGTATTATGGTGTTAGATCCATCGGCTAATGTTGGAACTCCGCTTGCCGGATTGTTGGAGTTGGAGGATGATTATCAAATTGAAATTGGACTTACTCCGAATCGTGCTGATGCAATGGGGCACATCGGTGTAGCGCGTGATTTGATTGCATACTTAAATTTCCATCACAAGGCAGATTTGAAATTGAACATGCCAGAAGTTTCTGCATTTTCAGTAAAAAATAATGATTTTCCAATTCGCATTCGCGTCGAGGCACATGATGCTTGTCCACGATATACCGGAACAACGATTAAAAATGTGCAGGTAAAACCTTCTCCTGCATGGTTGCAAAATAAATTGCGTGCAGTTGGACTTTCGCCAATCAACAATGTGGTGGATGTAACCAATTATGTGATGCGTGAATTGGGTACGCCGTTACATGCATTTGATAGCAGAGCATTGAACGGAGAAGTTGTTGTTAAAAAAGCTACAACCGGGCACAAGTTCACAACATTGGACGGAGTGGAGCGGACATTGTCAGATGAGAACCTTATGATTACAAATGGGAAAGATCATCTGTGCATTGCTGGTGTTTTTGGTGGTGCTGATTCCGGCATCAAAGAAGATTCAAAAGATGTTTTCCTAGAATCGGCCTATTTTAATCCGGTTTCCGTTCGTAAAACAGCTAAGTTTCATGGCTTAAATACGGATGCAAGCTTCAGATTTGAGCGCGGAGTTGATCCAAACTTGACAATGTTTGCATTGAAAAGAGCTACTCTCCTTATTCAAGAAGTTGCCGGTGGAGAAATTGCTATGGACCCATTTGATTATTATCCAGAAAAAATTGAAAACAAAAAAATCGATTTCAATTATGACCGTTGCAATAAATTGATTGGCACACAACTTTCTAAAGAAGAAATTAATGCGATTTTAACAAACCTCGACATTCAAATTTTAACAAGTAAAGATGGTAATGCTCAATTGGAAATACCCGCATATCGCGTCGATGTAGTGCGAGAAGCGGACGTCATTGAGGAAATCCTCCGAATTTATGGATTCAACAACGTTCCATTGCCTGAAAAATTGAATACGTCGATCAATGTATTTTCAAAACCTGATATTGAAAGAGTGCAGAATGTTCTGTCCGAAATGCTGGTAGGAAAAGGATTAACAGAGATCTTAAATAATTCTCTAACAAGTTCCCAGTACACTGAAAAATTGGGTGGAGAAGTGTTGAAATCAGAGCGAAATGTTACAATGCTCAACCCACTTAGTCAGGAATTAGATGTCATGCGGCAGACACTGTTGTTTAATGCTTTGGAAGTAATACAACACAATCAAAATCGACAATACCCAGATTTAAAGCTTTTTGAATTCGGAAAAGTGTACCATAAATTCGAAAGTGGGTATCTTGAAAATAAGCGATTACTGATCGTGTTGACTGGTAGAAGAGAGTATGAATCTTGGAACGCAAAGAATGACCTTGTCAGTTATTATTCTATAAAAGGTTTAACAGAAGCTGTCTTTTCGAGACTGGGACTTCAAAATATGTTGAAGGAAAACGCATTGAAAAATTCTCTGCTTCAAGATGGGATGCAATTGCAGGTGCTTAAAAAGAAAGTCGGTGAAATTGGTTGGATCTCACCTGCCATCAAAAAGCATTTTGGCATTAAAAACGATGTGTTTGTGGCAGATTTAGATTGGGATGCTATTTTGGAAAGTTTACAATTTGTAAAAGTCAAATATTCAGAACTTCCAAAAACTTTTGCTGCACGGCGCGATTTTTCACTCCTTTTAAATAAAAATGTCTCTTTTGCAGAAATTAATGAACTAGCAAAGAATTGTGATAAAAAGATTTTGAAAGAGGTAGGTTTGTTTGATGTCTACGAAGGAAAAAATTTGGATGAAGGTAAAAAATCCTATGCCGTTTCATTTGTCTTTCAAGATCAGGAACAAACCCTGAAGGATCAGCAAATAGATGCCGTTATGGAAAAAATCAGATTAGAGTTAGAAGCTAAGTTAGATGCGCAACTCAGATCCTAAGTGATGAATAATTTAAAAATTACATGTCAGATACAATGTCAAAAAAACAATTCATTATCAGTGGGATAGGTACCGATGTTGGCAAGACTGTTGCGAGTGCAATTATTTCTCAAGCATTGAATGCAACCTATTGGAAGCCTGTTCAAGCAGGAGATTTAGACTGGTCTGATACAATGAAGGTGGACAATTGGACAGATGATAAAGTTATTGTTTTGAAAGAGCAATTTCGTTTAACGGCTCCTATGTCTCCTCATGCGGCAGCATTTTTAGACGGGGTTTCAATAACACAGGATGCTTTCGTAATTCCACAAGTTGAAGGTAATTTAATCATTGAAGGTGCGGGAGGTTTGATGGTACCAGTAAACAATGAAGGCTTGCTTTACATTGATTTATTTCAAAGTTGGAATTTGCCCGTTATTCTTATTTCAAGGCATTATTTGGGAAGTATCAACCACACACTTCTTTCCATTGGCGCGCTTAAATCTCGAAATATTCCAATTGAAGGAATTGTTTTTGTAGGTGAAGAAAATAAGGCAACTGAATCTATTATACTAAACACAACAGGTGTTCATTTTATTGCAAGAATACCTCTTGCCAATGAAGTCAATTCAACATTCATACAAGATCAATCTGAAGTGTTTAAAGAATATTTTCAATCATGAGCGACTGGAAGAGCAGAGATCGTAAATACGTTTGGCATCCCTTCACTCAGATTCAAACTGCCCCGGAACCAATTGTAGTTACAAGGGCAAAAGATACAATCTTATTTAGCGAGGACGGCAAGGAATATATTGATTGTAACTCGTCTTGGTGGGTGAATGTTCATGGACACGGAAATGAACATATTGCCAATGCAGTTGCTGAACAAGTAATCAAATTGGATCATGTCATTTTTGCTGGTGTAACTCATCCGAAAGCAATTGAGCTGTCGGAGCGTGTGGCTGAATTATTGCCACAACAACTTCAAAAAGTTTTCTTTTCGGATGATGGTTCAACTGCTGTTGAAGTTGCATTGAAAATGGCTTTTCAGTTTTGGCACAATCAAGGCAAACCAAAAAATAGAATTTTAGCTATGGATGGCGCCTATCACGGTGATACATTTGGCGCTATGTCTGTTGGACAGCGCGGCTATTTTAATGAGCCTTTCGAATCCTTTTTCTTTGATGTAGATTTTTTGAGTTTTCCATCAAAAAGTAATGAAAATGAATTGCTTGAAGAAGCTGAAATGCTTTTTGCGAAAGGAGAATTTGCAGCGCTGATAGTTGAGCCACTTGTACAGGGTTCTGCAGGAATGCGCATTTACGATGCATCTTGGTTAGATAAACTTGTCGCAATTGCCCAGAAACATCAGGTTTTAGTCATCTTTGATGAGGTAATGACTGCTTGGGGAAGAACTGGGAAGTTGTTTGCTATGGATCATTGTGCATTGAAACCTGATATCGTTTGTTTATCTAAAGGTCTTACAGGTGGTGTTTTGCCTTTGGGATTAACGGTTGCAACAGAACAGATTTTTCAAGCTTTTCTTGATCGAGAAAAATCAAAGGCATTCTTGCATGGACATTCTTTCACTGGTAATGCCATTGCCTGTGCTGCTGCTTGCGCAAGTCTGGATATTTTTGAGCAAGAAGGAACGTGGCAAAACATTGCGCGAATAGCTAATTTTTATCAAGATAAATTTTCCGAATTGGAAAATCATCCAGCGATAGAATCCGTTCGAATGATAGGCACAATTCTGGCAATTGATTTAAAAACGGGAGAAGGAAATACGTACTTCTCTAGTATCCGTGACCAAGCCTATGATTTCTTCATGAAAAATGGGATTTTGATGCGTCCATTGGGAAATGTGATTTTCTTGAATCCTCCCTACTGTATTACTGATGAACAATTGCATTTTTCGTATTTAAAAATACTTGAATTCGCATCTTCGTTGGATAATTGACGCACATTTTCATTTTTCATGTGTTATAAGTTGAAACGAATGAAATGAAAATCTTTTTTTTGATAACAGTTCTATTTTTTGTGACTGCTTGTACAGCACAAAATTCAAAGAATGTGAATAGCACTAATATGCCTTCGGATACTACAAAATACAATTCTCTAACTCCGCAAGAGGAGAATGTGCTCCTTCGAAAGGCAACAGATAGGCCGTTTACAGGTGATTATTTTAACAAGAAGGACGAAGGACTTTATATCTGTCGAAGATGCAATAATCCGCTTTATCGTTCTGATGATAAGTTTGATTCGCATTGTGGTTGGCCTAGTTTTGACGATGAGATTGAGGGGTCAGTGAAGCGTGTTCCAGATGCTGATGGATTCCGAATAGAAATTATTTGCACAAATTGTGGAGGACATCTGGGTCATGTGTTTTTAGGAGAAGGTTTTACGGACAAAGACACACGCCATTGTGTGAATACAAGTTCATTGCGATTTGTTTCGAAAGAAGAAATGGCTAAGTTGCCGAATGTGATCCATTAATCAGCTCTTCGCAGGATTTGAAATCCTGCGGTATAATTCTTAATAATTGTATTCATTCAGTGTATAAAGTATGATTTTAATGCCGCAGGATTGCAAATCCTGCGGAACAATAGCACTGACGATGTATTTTCACTAGAGCCGCTTCGCAGGATTTGCAATCCTGCGGAACAAAAGCAATCGAGATTAATGGTCATACAATCAGCTGAAATTATAATTCCTTCGTCTCTTCAATTGATTCCAGAATGATTTTACTGGCTTTTAAAATTTCTGCTTCAGAAATAGTTAATGGTGGTGAAAGTCGAAAGCTATAGGGGTGAGATAAGAACCAAAAACTAATGAGACCTTTTTCGAGGCAGCGTTTGACTACTTTTTCAACCCGTTCAAATGATACCATATCGAAGGCGAATAACATTCCGATTCTTCGGATTTCACGTATTTCTGAATTCTGACTTATTATTGATTCGAGTAATTGACCTAATCGTTCCACTTCTTCTAGATCAATTTCATTTTTCAAAACATCCAAGCAAGCTCCTCCGGCAGCACAAATAACAGGATGTCCTCCAAAAGTTGTGATATGTCCAAGCATGGGTTCATAAGTGAATTGCCAAAGGTTTTCTTTTGATGAAACTACTGCACCAATTGGCATGCCTCCTCCCAATGCTTTTCCGAGTGTTAAAATATCGGGTACAACACCAAAATGCTCGAAGGCAAAAAGCTTTCCTGTACGTCCCATTCCGCATTGAATTTCGTCAAAAATGAGTTGTGCACCAGTTTTATTACAGCGTTCGCGAAGTGCTTGCAAAAAAGAAGAATCCGGTACTCTAACACCTGCATCTCCTTGCACTGTTTCTATTATGACACCAGCCGTTTTTTCAGTAATGTGTTTTAGATCGTCAATCGAGTTGAACTTCAAAAATCGGACATCTGGAAGCAAAGGTCGATAGGCTTGTTTTTTAACTTCGTTACCTGATACACTCATTGCACCATGTGTGCTGCCGTGATATGAACCACGAAAAGAGATGAGTTCTGTTCTACCTGTAACGCGTTTCGCAAGTTTCAATGCCGCTTCGATTGCTTCTGTACCTGAATTTACAGTGTAGACACAATTCAAATTATCAGGAAGAAGGGATGTAAGCCGCTCTGCAAAAAGCAATTGTGCGTCTTGAATGTATTCACCATAAACCATCACATGTAAATGACGATCTATCTGTTCTTTTAACGCTTTTACGACTTTGGGATGATTGTGACCGATATTGTTCACTGCCACACCGGCAATCATATCCATGTAGGGCTTTCCCGATTTGTCATAAATGTAAATTCCTTCTGCACGATCTACATCAATGAGATAGGGACTTTGGTTTGTCTGACCAAGTAATTCAAGAAATCGTTTATCGTTTGACACAGGAAATTAGATGAAGTATTGAAGTCTTTGCTCTTGGTTCCTTGTTCTTTGCTCAATAACTATTTTCTGGCAATTGCCTTCAAAGCAGCATCCACCACATTTTGAGAATCAATTCCATATTTAGTCATCAATTCCATTGGAGTTCCGCTTTCGCCAAACGAGTCATTTACGGCAACAAATTCTTGAGGACTAGGTAGATTTCTAGCTAATACTTGAGCAACAGAATCACCCAGGCCACCGTGCATCATGTGCTCTTCAGCAGTAACAACGCATTTTGTTTTTCTAACTGAATTTAAGATGGCTTCTTCGTCCAAAGGTTTGATTGTGTGCATATTGATCAATTCAACTGAAACACCTTTTTCAGCCAAGATCTTTGCTGCTTCTATTGACTTCCAGACCAAGTGTCCACATGCAATGATTGTAACGTCTGTGCCTTCTTGCAAAACATCTGCTTTACCGATTACGAATTTTGCATCAGGTTTCACGAAGATTGGCATTACTGGACGACCAAAACGTAAGTAAACTGGTCCTTGGTGCTCTGCTATAGCAATGGTTGCTTGTTTGGTTTGATTGAAATCTGCAGGAACAATTACAGTCATGTTCGGCAACATTTTCATCATTCCAATATCTTCCAAAATTTGGTGCGTTGCTCCATCTTCACCTAATGTTAATCCAGCGTGGGAAGCACAGATTTTTACATTTTTTTGAGAATAGGCAATAGATTGACGAATCTGATCATAAACCCTTCCCGTTGAGAAGTTTGCAAAGGTCCCAGTAAAAGGAATTTTTCCTCCAATGGTCATTCCTGCTGCCAGACCCATCATATTTGCTTCGGCAATTCCGACTTGAAAAAAGCGCTCTGGATTTTCTTTTTTAAACGCATCCATTTTGAGTGATCCAATTAGATCCGCACAAAGTGCAACTACGTTATCATTTGTTCTCCCAAGTTCTGCAAGTCCTTCGCCAAATCCTGAACGAGTGTCTTTGTTTCCAAGAATTTCAAATTCCATGATGATCAGATGTTTATTGTTGTTGTTTTGTTTGAATAGATTCTAAAGTCTTTGTCAATCGTATAGGACGATGAGCGCAAATTTTTCTGGCGGTACACCATTCGATAAGTCCCTGGTTGAAGTTGAACGCTCCCACTTTTTACTGTTTCATCCAAATTGCAAACCCATTCGATGGTGCCATTTTCTTTTAATAAAAAAAGTTGAGCAACTACAGGCTGAATGGTTTTGTAATTAAAGAATCCTGGAGCCATGATGTCAGCATAGACAGTGCTGCTTTGAGTAACATCCACCGTCATATAAGTGCGAGGAAGTGTTAGGATTTCGATGTCGTATTTTCCGACTATATATTTGTCAGAGGCGTTCATTTTTTGGACATTTAATGTAGCTGGTTTCCCATGCTGCATGATGCGTGAATCAACCATGTAAGATTTTGTAGCATTGATGAATCTCGTTTTAATGAATCCTTGCGGAGCATCAACGGTTATAGTATTGTGAATGTGTTTTTGTAAGGTGATATTCTTTTTCTCAATGCGCGGCAGCGTGTTAACGACAAGATCGTATTTCAAGGCAGGATCCATAATGAGTGTATCCGGATTTCCAAAGCGGTTGATGGTATGAACAAATGTATATTTCAAATTCGTTGTTCCAGCCTCATAAAGAAACATTGTGACATCTGTCTCTTTGGGATTTTTGGAAATATCATTCAAGTTAATTTGGACGGTTGTATTAAGTAAAGCTTTGGATATAACGTTTTTCAATACATTTCGGAATGCATCCTTTGTTTCTGCGTCCGCATAGGCGCCAATGCAATTGAACTTGTCGAGGTAGGAAAGGTCCATTCCTAATCCAATTACAAAGGGTGTCACTTTAACTCCTTTGTCTTTCAGTTTTTTAGCAATAACACATGGGTCATTGTCGCAAGCTTCCAGACCGTCAGTAATAAGTATGATTATGTTTCTTGCATTTTGATCAGGGAAATCCTCTGCTGCTGCTTCAAGAGATCGGGCAATTGGTGTTGTTCCTTTTGCTTCAATCGAGCGAATACGGTATTTTACTTTATCGTAATTGTCTTTCCCAAATGGTATTTCTAATTTGGTGTCATTGCAATCTTGGAAAGTGGCTGTTATTGGTGACTGATGACCATAAACACGAAGAGCAATTTCCAGGTTTGGTGTGCCCCTGAGACTATCAACGGTTTGTGCTAAAAGTTCTTTGGCTGCCTGAATTCGAGTCTGATTGTCATCCCAAGCTGCATTCATGCTGTTGGAGGCGTCCAAGATAAAAAGGATTCTCGTCAATTCTTCTTGCCCATAACTGAGCTGAACGAGAAAGAATGACAATATGAATAGAAGTTTTTTCAAAGAATTAATAGTCTCCTAGCGTTTCCTCTAATTGGTTAAGCGCACTTTCAAGTTGTTCAGCATTTGGAGCTACTCCATGCCATTTGTGTGACCCCATCATATAATCAACACCTTGACCCATTTCTGTTTTCATGATAATTACAACAGGTTTTCCTTCACCACACAGACTATGTGCTTTTAGCATTGTATTTTTCATGTCTATAAAGTTGTGTCCATCCATTTCAAGAACAATCCAACCAAAAGCTTGCCATTTTTCATGAAGATTACCGAGAGAAAGAACATCGTCTACATTTCCATCGATTTGACGTCCGTTGTAATCGATTGTTGCAATGATATTGTCTACTTTGTTTGCTGCCGCATACATTGCTGCTTCCCATATTTGTCCCTCTTGCAATTCACCGTCTCCATGAAGCGTGTAAACATAAGAAGCATCTTTATTTAATTTTTTCACTTGCGCAGCTCCAATCCCGACAGATAGACCTTGACCCAAAGATCCAGAGGCCATTCGAACTCCTGGTAATTTTTTGTCAGTTGAAGGGTGTCCTTGCAATTTCGAAGACAATTTCCTGAATGTGCCCAAATCTTTCACTTGGAAATAACCTGACCGAGCCAAAACACTGTACCAAACCGGAGAAATATGTCCATTTGATAAAAAGAACAAATCCTCGCCTTCCCCGTCCATTGAAAAGTTAGCTGGATTATGTTTCATAACATCAAAATACAAAAGCGTTAAAAAGTCGGCGCAACCTAAAGATCCTCCGGGATGCCCTGAATTCACTCCTGCTACCATTCTTACGATGTCTCTTCTAACTTGTGAAGCTGTTCGCAACAATTCTGTTGTCTCCATGTATGTTGATTTGATTCAAAAATGTGTCACAAAACTAAGTTTAATTATTAATTTTGGCGGCCGTCGAAAAATAAGTTTATCCCCAAATGCAACTTTTTTTTGAACAGGTGAGTCTATGTTACTATAACAATAAAAAACATGAAAGTTAATTTTCGAAAAAGCTTAATAATCGTGGGGCTTTTGGTCGCTTCAGGAGCATCATTCGGTCAGTCGGCAGCTTCTAAAAATCAAGCAAAACCCGCATCGGTTTCGGTTAAAAAAATGTCATTTGAACAATACTGTGAGAAAAATGCATTGAATTTTATTAGCATTGCTGCGGACAAAAAATCAGGGTTAAAAATCGCTGGTACTTTGAATTATATAGATGAGTCAAAAAATCCAGGGTTAAAGGCTTACGGTTTGAAACCAGCAGAAAACGAAACATTGTATTATAAATTGAATGGTTCAGACAAGATTTTGGCTGTTCAATCACTGTTTGTTTTGAAATTGAACTATTCTAACGCTACGAAATAATCTAAGATGAAAGCTTTTAAATACACATTTACTTTTTTGCTGTTCGCATTTTCGTTTTCAGTAAATGCGCAATTAGCATTGTCGGATGCAGATTACAATTCTTCCAATCCAATCAATTGCGGGGTAATTAACCCAATCACGTTGAATTTTACGGATGGTGCTGGTAATTACGCAGCCAATACCAATGATACATTGGTGATGTGTCCAGATCTAACTCAAGGAACAAAGGTTTCAATTGCTTTTGCTGTTAATATTGGTTATCAATTTGATATCCATAGTTCAGATACCTTGTATGTATACGATGGGCCAAATACATCTGCGCCTTTAATTGGTGCATACAATTCTGCGACGAACCCAACAGGTGTATTTGTTCA
>CAISOQ010000138.1 GCA_903887095.1 uncultured Flavobacteriia bacterium | reverse complement strand
CTATTTATTTTTAAAGAATTTCCTTTAGATGAACCCTAAGACTTCGCCATACAATTGTATCTTTGAGAGGTAATTTGCTTCAACCTTACAAAATGATCGAATTAAAAAAAGCATTTGAAATCCCATCTTTTGAACAATGGGAAGAGCGTTTAAAAAAAGACCTTTCCGAAGAAGATTTTGGGAAACTTCAAACAATTGACACAATCGAAGAAATAACATTGTCTTCATTTGCTCATACAGACAATTCGATAAAAAATGATTTGCTACCTGGTCAATTTCCATTTACTCGAGGATTAAAAACGAACTCCAATAATTGGTCAAATGGATATTATCTCCGAGTAGAAAACGAGTCAAACGACAATCAAAAACTACTTCAGATTTTAATGAAAGGGTGTGATTTGATATTACTTGACCTTTCAAACAAACAAGAAATCAATTTCAATAGTTTATTAGATAATGTAGGTTTAGAGTTCATTTCCACACAAATCATACTTGAAAGCACACAGCAATGGGAGTCACTACTCACCTATTTTCAAGGAGAAATACCCGCTAATGTATTGATCAATGTTGACCCAATCACAATGGACTCGCATCTGTTTGATACAATTGCGAAACACCTGCATGTAAAGCAATCTGCTGTTTTCAGTATCAATGGGTTTCGATTGCTTGGATGCGGAGCAAACGCCTACCAGGAAGTTGGTTTCGCTGTGTCTACAGGCCACGAATTAATCTATAGATTGATGAATAATGGTTTGAACATCGATCAGGCAGCCGCATGCATTCATTTTTCAATCGGAATAGGTTCTAATTACTTCGTTGAAATAGCAAAATTCAGAGCACTAAAGACGCTTTGGTCACAAATAATTGAAAGTTACAAGCCTGTGCATAACTGCTCATACAATTGCAGAATCACCGCGCATACAATTGCAATTAACAAATCTCTTGAAGACCCTTACACCAATTTATTGCGTCAAACAACTGAAGGAATGTCTGCCATATGCGGCGGAATCGATGGATTAGTCATCTATCCATATGACTTAAATTCGACAAATGGGGTCAGTGCTTTGGCTCAGCGAATGGCTCTAAATATTTCTTTGATCTTGAAGGAAGAAAGTTACTTGGATGCCGTTATTGATCCGTTGGGCGGCAGCTACACAATTGAGAAAATTACAGAAGAAATCAATCACAAAGCATGGGAGCTTTTCAAAAAAATTGAATCATTTGGAGGCATGGCAAGTATTCCTTCTGAATCCTATTTTCAAGAAATAGTAAATGAAACAGCACAAAAACGAATTTCTCTTTATGAGAAAAACGAAAAAATGCTCATTGGAATTAACAAATACCCTAATCCAACGAAAGAAACCAATAGCTATTTTGAAAACAAAAGCTATTTGGGCATTCCAGAACTAATTATCGAACGAGAATTAAACCAGAGAGGATGAAACGAGCATTATTTACAGACACTTTTAAAACATCCTCTGAAGATAAAAGGAACAGCACCCCTTCTGTTACAAGAGAAACCGCGGAGAATATTGAGCTAAAATCCTTTTATGACAGAGCATCCATCGAAAATGTAGAGCATATAGGATATGTTTCAGGAATTGCGCCTTATTTGCGCGGGCCCTATTCTTCGATGTATGCAATCCGACCTTGGACCATTCGACAATATGCCGGATTTTCGACTGCTGAAGAATCCAATGCATTTTACAGAAGAAACTTAGCTGCTGGTCAAAAGGGACTTTCAGTTGCCTTTGACCTTGCAACACATCGCGGATACGACTCAGATCATGAACGTGTGGTTGGTGATGTAGGGAAGGCTGGTGTGGCAATTGATTCCATTTTGGACATGAAAATCCTTTTCGATCAAATTCCACTCGATGAAATGTCTGTTTCCATGACCATGAATGGCGCAGTTATACCAATCATGGCGTTCTACATTGTTGCAGCTGAAGAACAAGGTGTTCCAATGTCAAAATTATCAGGCACGATTCAAAATGATATCTTGAAGGAATTCATGGTGCGCAACACATACATCTATCCTCCTTTGCCATCAATGCGCATTATTTCGGACATTTTTGATTTCACCTCGAAGAAGATGCCGAAATTCAATTCTATCTCTATTTCAGGTTACCACATGCAGGAAGCTGGTGCAACAGCTGCTATTGAATTAGCCTATACCCTAGCTGACGGTTTAGAGTATCTGAGAGCAGGCTTAAAAGCCGGTATGAGCATTGATGAATTTGCTCCCCGACTGAGCTTCTTTTGGGCAATCGGCATGAATCACCACATGGAAATTGCCAAAATGCGCGCAGGCAGATTAATCTGGTCAAAATTGGTGAATCAATTCGAACCAAAAAATTCAAAATCGCTTGCCCTTCGAACGCATTGTCAAACTTCAGGTTGGAGTTTAACTGAGCAAGACCCATTTAACAATGTGGCTCGAACATGTATTGAGGCGCTTGCTGCAGCACTTGGCGGAACACAATCCTTGCATACAAATGCACTCGATGAAGCCATTGCATTGCCAACAGATTTCTCAGCTCGAATAGCGCGTAATACACAGATCTACCTGCAAAATGAAACAGGCATTACTTCATTTATTGACCCAACTGGAGGCAGTTACTACATAGAAAAACTTACCGAAGAATTGGTAAATGAAGCTTGGGGACTTATTCAAGAAGTGGAAGAACTTGGTGGAATGGCAAAAGCAATTGAAACAGGTCTACCAAAAATGAGGATTGAAGAGGCAGCTGCGAGAAAACAAGCTCGCATCGATTCTGGAAAAGACATTATCGTAGGCGTCAATCGCTATGAGCTTGACAAATCGGAAGAACAATCAATTGATATCCTTGAAGTTGACAATTCAAAAGTACGAGAAGCTCAACTAAAACGTCTGCATGATTTAAAAGTCAATCGAAATAAACTTGCAGTTGAAAAAACGTTGAAGGCGCTTGAAGAAGCTGCTTCATCAGGGAAGGGTAATTTATTGGAATTGGCCATCGAATGTGCACGCGAAAGAGCAACTTTAGGAGAAATATCGGATGCGATGGAAAAATCGTTTGGTCGCTACCAGGCAACAATCCGTTCAATTTCTGGGGTTTATTCACACGAAGCTATGCAGGATCAAGATTTTATTACAGCTAAAGAACTTTGCGACAAATTCGCAAAATTAGAAGGTCGTAGACCGCGAATAATGATTGCCAAAATGGGTCAAGATGGCCATGACAGAGGAGCAAAAGTTATTGCAACATCTTTTGCGGATATCGGTTTTGATGTGGATATTGGTCCACTTTTTCAAACACCTGCAGAAGCAGCAAAACAAGCTGTCGAAAACGACGTCCATATTTTAGGTGTATCATCATTGGCAGCTGGACATAAAACGTTAGTACCTCAGGTAATCGAAGAATTGAAAAATCTGAATAGAGAAGACATAATGGTTATTGCTGGTGGAGTCATCCCTCAACAAGATTATGATTTTCTTTTCAAAAGTGGCGTGTTTGGTGTTTTTGGACCTGGAACAAAGATTTCCAAAGCTGCACAAGAAATTCTTCAATTGCTCATTAAAAGTGTTGAATAATAAACAACTACATGTTTTGTATTGGAGACTTTTGTTTTCTTTAGTACTTTCGGCATGAAAATTGAAAAACTTGCGAAAAATTATAAAATGAAAAAATTATTTGGACCACTTTTAATGCTCTTCGTTTCATTAACGCTTAAAGCTCAATCTCCTGGTTACGACGATTTAAAGATTCTTTATGCGGATGCTAATTATGAAAAATTAGTTAAATATTCTGAAAACTACACAATGAAGGAAGATCTGAAGAAAGATCCTATTCCGTATGTTTACCTTGCAAAATGCCTTTATAAAATTTCACTGTCCGGAACTGCCG
>CAISOQ010000137.1 GCA_903887095.1 uncultured Flavobacteriia bacterium | reverse complement strand
TTCCACATTCAGGACAAAAAAACGAATGGTGTTCAATCCAGAGGAATCGATTGAACTGAATGGAAATACGGGACCTTTCATTCAATATGCTCATGCAAGGATTAAATCGCTTCTGGCAAAATCTGGCGTCGAATTGAATTCTTCTGTTAACTCAACTACTTTGCTTCCGGAGGAAAAGGAAATTATCAAATTACTTGCGGCATTTCCTGAAACAGTGAAAGAAGCTGGTATTGAGCAATCACCTGCTGTTTTGGCAAATTACACGTATGAACTTGTTAAGACCTACAACCATTTTTATCAAACAATTCCAATTCTTATTGAAAAGGATGAGGTTGCAAAATATTTGCGATTAGTGATAAGTGGCAATGTGGCAAAGGTTATTCAACTTTCAATGCGCTTGTTGGGGATTAACGTACCAGAAAGAATGTAATTATTCTTCCCAGTTGTCTGTGCGGAATGGTATCAGTGGGAGACCGCAACCGTTGCGAACATTTCCGACGGCGTACGTTTTAAAACTGTATCGCACAGCTTGAGGGTTTGTAACTAAATTGGAATTTACTTCAATTTTATCCGTGCCATTGATGCCAGATGGGAGAAAAACAGCATTTGCTGGATAGAAAACATGATCCTCTCCTGCGATTTCAAAGCCAATTAGACTGTCGGCGTTAAGTTCAAGTTGAGATTCAATAGTTAGTCCGCCCGCGGTTTTATTGAACATAACAATTGCCTTGTCATCTTTTACTTCTAAAGAATCAAAAGCAGCAAAATCAGTGCAAATCGTGTCCTTACCATAGGTTTGTTTCAATGCACTATTCGCTAAACGTTCACCAATGGGTAGTTTGAGTTTTGGGTGCACCGTTTTTGCCTCTTCGGGTCCAACAAGATCGTTCGTGGAAACAAATCCTGCATTTTCAATCATTGTTGATGCTTTGTATTGAGCTTCGCGCAGTTTTGCTGCATCCACAGGATCGTCATAGATGCAAGGTGCAATTTCAACAATGTAGAAGGGTAGGTTGCCAAGTCCCCATTCGTATCGCCAAAGCGTTACCATGTCTTTCAATTTATCAGCATAAGTCGCATAACGATCGATATTTGCTTCTCCCTGGTACCAAAGAAATCCTTTCACAACATATTCAGTGAATGGCTTTAGCATTCCGTTATACATAATACAGGGTTTCTTCCAGTTTTCATTGTCGGGAATCTCCTGTTTTAAATCAAGATCTGTGTAATTATCTACTAAATCACGGTTCATCCATCCTTCAACACTTGAACCACCCCAACTTGAGTTGATGAGGCCAATGGGGATATTCAATTCTTTCCGCATTTTTAAAGCAAAAAAATAGGCGACAGCACTGAAATTAGGGACGTTTTGAGGGTTACTTAGCATCCATTTGCCTTCGGCCGTCTTTGAGGGTGCTTCTTGTCCAATGCGTTTCACCCTTAACATTCGAATACCACTGTTTGGATCCGCCTCAGATATTATTTTTTCAGCATTTTCAATGGGTTGATTGTTGAACCCTTTAAAGGTCATTTCCATGTTGGACTGGCCCGAGCAAAACCACACTTCACCTATGAGAATATTACTAATTCTCGTGATGCTCTTTCCTTCTTGAAAAGCAATAGAATGTGACGTGAATGAAGCGTTCGGAGTTTTAACTGATATGAGAAAGGAACCGTCTTTTTTTGTGCAATATTTATATTCTTTATCGCTCCAGCTTGTTCTGATTTTAACACATTTATTCGGTTTGGCGATGCCCCAGAGTTTGATGTAACTGTTTTGCTGCAGGACCATGTTGTCGCTAAGCATATCAGGCAGCACAACCTTGCTCATCGCAGCTTGAGCAGTGAAGAAGAAAACAAAAACACCAAGAATCTTGATAGGGTTCATAATTACGAACTTAATACAATTTTAGTTCCGTTTATTGAGTTCATTTATGATTTCTTCATCTATTTTATTAAACTACTATAAATCAAATAGATAATTTATTAATTGCCATTCATGTATGTATAATGTATGCATCAAATTCTAAAAAATAGGGTATACGTATGACCCTTGTATGTATAGCTTTCAAGGAAGTAGACTTGGAATATTAGAAATTTGTAATCTATACTTAAAGTAATGAAACCCATGATGCGACTTACTACGCTCTTCAATCACTTTTTCTTTTTAACATTTTTTATTGCATCTTGTTCTTTCGGCCAAGAATATTTTAGCTTTTTCAGCTGGACAAATGGAAGTGTCTCGGCGTCTAATTGGAGGTCAGATCCAAATCCAGTTCAATTTAATCCTTATACGGGATGCTTGTATGCTGACATATCAGTAACCAATACAGCTGCTAGTTGGCAAGCAAATAACCCTCGTTACCATTATAGCGCGAATGGCATGCCTGCATCAGCTGGATATGGGATGAGATTAGGTGTAGACTGGGGTAATGGCAGTCAAACCGTAACATATACAATTACATTTAAAAATGCCAGTGGTGGTTCCGTTACTGAATATCCAGTTGAATTCAGTATTTATGATATCAATGCACATGCATGTGCGTCGACTTCAATTAATAGGTTTATTGATGTTGTAAGTGTCGTGGGATATAGACAAAATTTATCAACAACTGTAAATCCAACATACGCAAATGCTGCTAATTCTGGGGGAATTACATGTACATCAAATACAGTTTCAGGGAATCAAATTAGAGGAAGTGGAAATTGTGGTAGCAATAGAACAAATGTAACTTTTCCAGAAAATGTTGCTCGTATTGTGATTACATACACAGCCGGTACTGGTCATCCAGCTTCTTTAGATTGTGGTACAGCCCCTGCTGCACTTGTGGTAGGAGATAATCCAAGAGCTCAAGAAATTTATTTCTCTCCATTTAAAATAAACACCGCAGTAGCTCCAACAGCTATAACAGGAACTACTAATATCTGTTCGGGTACTACTACCACATTAACTGCTGTAGGTGGTAACGCCTCCTCTAGGTGGTACACAGGTAGTTGTGGCGGTACGCTGATAGGCACAGGAGCAAGTATAACTGTTGCTCCAACAGCAAACACCACCTACTATGTAGCAAATCCAAGTGCTTGTGGAATTACCTCGTGTGCTACAAATACTGTAACTGTTTATGGCAGTACCCCATCTGCAACGGGTTTAATAGCTACTGATTATTTATGGACAGGTGCTCAATCCACGACTTATGAAACAGCTGGTAATTGGCTAAGCTGGAATGGTACTAGTTTCGCAATTCCTTCGGCTACTCCATCCTCTTCAAACAATGTTCGAATCAAACCAGTTTCAGGGTGTATAGTTAATTCACCAATAATTACAACAAGCGGTGCCAATTGTAACGGAATTACTATAGAATCATCCGCTCAGATCACCTCAAACAACGCAACTAACCTTACTGTAGCAGGAAACTGGAGCAATTCCGGGACATATGTTGAGAATCAGGGAAAAATAACTTTTACAGGAAATGGAAAAACACTCACGTGTTCAGGTGGTGAAACTTTCTATGATCTAAGTTCAGTGAGTACCTCTATACTAACATTAAACAACGATGCTACGGTATCCAATGGACTTTGGATCAATGGGATAGTTTCAACTGGGTCGAATAGGGTGAATCTGAATACTTCAGCTATAGATGGTGTATCTACAGGTGTTATTGATGGAAATTATTCAGGTCATATAAATGGAAACTTTAGAAGAACGGTTTCAACAAATACAGCTACTTATCGATTCCCGATGGGAGTGGGGACAACATTAACAACCGATCGCCGTCTTATGGAATGGGTTAACAATAATCTCTCGGGTGTCAGCTATCTTGATTGCTCTGTTTCAAATACATTTAAAGGAAGTGGTCAAAATACCGACTTGAATATTTCATCAAGTCTCGCCGTTCAAAATGGAAAAGTTGTATACTTGATTCATCCAGAAGCACAATGGAGGCTAGGGCCAAATACCAACCCAACAGGGGGCTCCTATGGAATGCGCTTGTATGTGCAGAATTTTTCTACGCTTTCAGCCTCAAGCGATAATAAGTTTATAGTTTTAAAAAGGCCGGATAACTCCACAACATTTGCGGACTATAACACCTTTGAGTCAACGACAACAATTCCTGCCCAAAATTTAGCTGGCAGGGTCTTTAACTCAGGAAACGGATATGCGCAGCGTCTTGGTTTTACAAGCTTTTCCGAATTTGTCATTGGATCTGTGCCAACCCCTTTGGGCGTTGAACTAGGGACGTTTGATTTGAAGTGTGATCGTGATGGATACATCTTAAATTACTCAACAGTTAGTGAAATTAATTCCTCACATTTTCAAATTAGTACTTCAAACAATGGGTATGATTATATTGTAAATAGTGAAGTAGATGCACAAGGATATTCAAGTTCATTGATGGAGTATCAAATTTTTATTGCCAAGGGAAGCTACAATTATGTTCAGCTCAAACAGTTTGATTTTGATGGCCAGTCAGAAGAGTTATTTACATTGCACGTTCCATCTTGTGATGAAGGACCGAAGCCTTTTATAAGACAAGACTTAAATG
>CAISOQ010000136.1 GCA_903887095.1 uncultured Flavobacteriia bacterium | reverse complement strand
TCATTTGCATTTGATGACTTGATTTCAACAGGAAACGGAACTTTCTGTTGACCAAACAACAAGCAAGGAATCAAAAAAATAGTAACTAGAAGAATTTTCATTTTTTATACATTTTAATCTTTTCAGGAACGGGATCATGACCATGTCCACCTCCAGGTCTGCATGAAGCAATTCTTTTCAACCCCAACCATGTCCCTTTGAATGGTCCCCAAATTTTTAAGGCGTCAATCATATAGGCAGAACAGGTTGGCGTGTAGCGACATGAAGGCGGAAATATGGGAGAAATGAGCAACTGGTATAAACGAACGATTGCAATGAGGGGATATGTAAAGATTTTAAGCAATTGATGCATACACAAAAATACATTTTTAAGAAGGCTATTAACATGACAACGTGTGTTAAAATTTAGTGAATGATTTGTTCGAAAAACCAAATATCCTTAATTTTCAAGTCTGTTATAATCATTCTCCATGATCAAGTTCGGACTATCACTTCTTTTCGTGAGCATTGGCGCATTTCTTTTTGCCCAACCTTTCAATTCTTGGGAGGACGAGAAGATTGAAGTTCATAACAATCAAACAATAAATACACTATTGCATGCAGGTCAAATCTTCGAAGAAAGATGGGACATGTTGCCACAACCTCAATTTTGGATGCAGATTATGCGTCTTGCACCGGACTCCTGCCTAATCAATGTAGCAGCAACAAGACAAGTATTGGTAAAAATGTCGTTAAAAGATTGGCACAGACAAACGGAAGCCCAAAAAGCAGTCTATCGTGATAGTTTAAGAACTTCGTTCGGGTTATTGCCTACAGAAAGAATCAATGTCACAACAGGTAAAAATGATTTCTACCGATTCAAAGAAGTTTATCACAGTCTTTCCAAAGGAGTTGAAGCATTTGAAAAAAATGGTGTTGACCCTTGGTATGCGCAAGCAATTCTTTTAATTGAAAGTCCTGGACAAATGGCGAAATCCATTACGGGAGCCTACGGTGCATTTCAATTGATGCCGGGGGTAGCAAGAGCACAGGGATTAATAGTTACAGATAAAACAGATGAAAGAAAGAATTTCGAACGCTCGGCTTATGCAGCATCTCGCTTGATAAAAAGGGTGTGTATTCCGGAAGCAAAAAAAATATTAAATGCACATCACTTAGAATACAGCGAATCCGACTTGTGGTTTAGGTTGTTCGTATTGCATGTTTACCATGCGGGAGCTATGAATGTTAGCGCCGTTGTGAATAAAATTGCACCTACAAAAGGAAGTCAAGATTTGATTAAACAAATGTGGCAAACATCAGCTGCTGGATTTGGCAATAATTCACAGAATTATTCTCAATTAGCATTAGCTGCTCAATTGATTTTGCACAACATGATTTACGAGCATTGCGAAGAGATCTTCGATTGCGCCTCGTTCAATTAATCCCTTGATTTAAAACGAATAGAAAGTGAATTAACGCAGTGGCGTGTGTTTTTAGGTGTAAATCGTTCCCCCTCAAAAACATGACCAAGGTGACCACTGCAATTAGCACAAATGATTTCCACTCTTCTACCGTCAGCATCTGCTACTCTTCTCACATTTTCGCCAATCTGATCATCAAACGATGGCCAGCCGCAGCCCGAATTGAATTTATCTGAACTTTCATATAGAGGATGTTCACACTGACGACAGACAAAAACACCATTTGCTTTGAAATTATTGTATTCTCCGGTAAATGGATATTCTGTTCCTTTTCGCAAGATGATTCTTTCCTCTTCAGGCGTCAACTTTTTCCAATCGTTCTTATTGAGTGTCATAAACATTAAACAAATTGCACAAAAAAAGGTTTGTTGCCAAACCTTCCTATTTTAATCATAACGTCAATGCGCCTATTTTATCTGCGAGCTCTTCGACCATGAGATCTACAGATTGTTTCAGCATGTTTTCTGAACCATCTTTGGCTGTGATGACCAATCTTGAACCAGCATTGTCCATTTCAAAAGTGATGTTCTTTATCAAATAAATAATTTTCTGCTCATTTTCAAATTCAAAAGTACTTAGGTCTACCCCTTCCAAATTCACAAAAGCAGTAATTCCTTTCTTACCAAACTCTTCGCAACCTTTCGGTATTGCCAATCTTTTGCCTGCTGAGGGTGCAAAATCTTTATTGCTAAATGCTGACAAACCTTTTGAATCGACATTCACCTCAGCCATACCCAATGATAAAAACATTTTTGCCTGGTCAGCCATCATTTTTCCTTGTTTACCCAATCCTACAAAAAAGTTAAAGTCGGACAACCCTTCATAGGCATTTGGAGCACCCACCATTACTGCACCTATTTCACCGGAAAAAAGATTGGATAAAGCATCTTCACCACCTGAAGCCAAAAGAAAAGATGCCGCTCCTCCCGCATTTTCTCCTAAATCCTTCAATGTGTTGGGAGAATATTCTTCAAGAAAACCTTGCAATTTTTTCATATCCATATTCATAGATAATCCAATTGTAGGATTTCCGGCACCTAATTTTGATACGATTGCAGCAG
>CAISOQ010000135.1 GCA_903887095.1 uncultured Flavobacteriia bacterium | reverse complement strand
TATTTTTACATTTTTTGAATAAATTCATAAATTTGTTTAATTTTTTTGATGTCGGTTTCGTCATTCAAACTCTCTATAACCATTAACAACGCAGACTTGTTAATTTGTATTTCTTCAACCATTGTCGCTGCATCTAATGGCAAGATTTCTGAAGATGAATCAACTACTACATTTTCTTTAACTTCAGCTTCAACTTCAGCTTCAACTTCAGCTTCAACTTCAGCTTCAACTTCATCATCAGAATCAACAAGTTCTTCGGGGCCAGGTTCAACATCATCATCGGAATCAACAAGAGACTCATCATCGGAATCCACAAGTTGATGTACATCCTCTTGCACTATTTTTAAATTAACTTTTTTCTTTGCGGCTTTAGCTTCCTGCGCCGCAGCGGCGTCTTTGCGTTTTTGCTCGGCAACAATAGCAGCGGCAAGAGCAGCGGCTTGTCGTTTTTGCTCCGCCGCTTCACGCAGTTGTTTAAGGTATGCATCAATAATGGAGTCAAAATATGCGTCAATTTTATCGATGTTCCTGGCTTTCAAATACCATATCAAGCCAAGAAACTGCTTAGGGAAGTGTTTTTGATTTTGGCCTTTGTTTGCTTGTATTCCCATTGCCATATCCATTCGGTTATCTTGTGTTGAATGTGTATTGTAATGAATATTTGTGCGATGATAGAAAGTTCTAAGCATGGAACTGGCGCCACCGCGGCTGGTATGTACGTTGAAACCTTCAAGATCAAATTCGGTATTGTAAACATCATTTCGGAACAATTTATTTTTTGGTAAATAATCCTTCAAAAGCTCGGCAGGTTGACCGCCTGATCCAGCTTTGAAAAATTGTTGATCGTAATTACATAAATTGAACGACGCTGATCCTAATTTACTCGGCTGCTGATGATTAAACACACGCTCGTCTTTTCGCATGCCATTGGTAACAGTGTAGGTACCTACCAGCTTCCAAGTTTGATGAATAATAACGCGTGCAAGACTTTTTTTATATGTTTTCATTGTTGGCGCTTTTACGAGAATTTTTGCTTCTTTGTGCTCTTCTGTATCCGGGTCGTACCAAACAAATCTATCAGTATTTTTCGTGTCTACATAATGCTCTACAGTTTCAATATTTTTTCCTGTGTAATAATTTATATCGTCTGCGCCGAAATACTTATATTTTGGCATTGTAATTTTTGCGGTTCCGTCGGATCTTTCCAAAATAATATCCATGTCAGCGTAAGCGAAAATGACATCCAGACGCGACGATAAATCTACAATTTTATCCCTTTCATTTTTATTGAATTGTGAATTTAATAAATCCATAAATTTTTGTGAGAATTCCCATTGAATTGTTGTACCGTGTTGAAATGGACCGCCTTCTCTATCCTTACTGAAATCCGCGATTTCTTCTTCGGTCATTGGCACAATTTGAATTTGATTGCTCCACACTAGCAAACGCATAATTTCATTCCAAGGAACAATCGCTTTTAAATATTCACCATCCTTTGTTTTACTAAAAATTAATACTTGAGTTGGTGTTCCATCTTCTTTTTTGGAGAGAATAAATGTACCTTCCTTTCCACCAAGTCCAGAAACACCAACGCTCATTTGGCCTTCGTGATTTTGGCGAAATAAATCAAACATTTTATCAAACCCTTCATAATCTAATCCAATGCCAAAATCAATCTGTTTAATATTTATTCTGTTTTCTTTGAATACAACTAATGGCGACTGTGCGTCAAAACTGTTTGCGATTAATTCTGAAAGACCCTTTGTTGGCGTAAATCCTAATCTACTGAAATTTCCAAGTAACCCAGCTTCGTTTGTTGAACCAGCTGTTCTGATTCTATTCGAATTAGCAACACTGGAAGCATTCACGGCAGTGGATGCTGTAATAGAAGTAGCAATAGAGAGAGCGGAAAATAATGACATTGTTATCAAATAGCACGATATCTTTAAATTGTTTTAGTTCTTGTTATTGAATAAGCTCTTCAATTTTTTTTAAAATATA
>CAISOQ010000134.1 GCA_903887095.1 uncultured Flavobacteriia bacterium | reverse complement strand
GTCTAAATAATGTCGACATGAAAATTATTCAAACAACGAATCTACAAATTCGTGTTTGTTGAAAAGCTGGAGATCATTGATACCTTCTCCCACTCCGATGTATTTAACAGGAATCTTCATTTGATCTGAAATTCCAATGACAACACCCCCTTTGGCGGTGCCATCTAACTTTGTAATTGCCAAAGCATTAATATCTGTAGCCAATGAAAACTGTTTAGCTTGTTCGTATGCATTTTGACCTGTAGAACCGTCCAGAACAAGCAAAATTTCGTGCGGTGCACTTGGAACAACCTTCTCCATTACACGCTTAATTTTACTTAATTCGTTCATTAAGTTAACTTTATTGTGAAGTCGGCCCGCCGTATCAATGATTACAACATCTGCATTTTGAGATTTTGCGGATTGCAAGGTATCAAATGCAACGGAAGCTGGATCTGCACCCATCCCTTGTTGTACAATCGGCACACCTACACGCTCCGACCAAATAATTAACTGATCAACAGCTGCTGCACGAAAGGTATCCGCAGCTCCCAACACCACTTTTTTGCCCGCACTTTTAAATTGATGAGCCAATTTTCCGATGGTCGTTGTTTTTCCAACACCATTTACACCCACAACCATAATAACATATGGTCCATCGGCAGGTTTTTCAAATTCGATTGAACCCGTTTCACCTGAATTATTTTCTTCAAGCAAGGCTGCAATCTCCTCTTTCAAAATCGCATTCAATTCATTTGTCCCCAGAACTTTATCCCTGGAAACGCGCGCCTCAATACGATCAATTATTTTCAATGTAGTTTCCACGCCAACATCAGAAGTAATCAATACTTCTTCAAGATTGTCCAAGACTTCGTCATCCACCTTTGATTTCCCAACGATGGTGCGCGCCAGTTTACTTAGAAAACTTTGTTTTGTCTTCTCAAGCCCCTTGTCGAGCGTCTCTTTTTTTTCCTTTGAAAATAAACCAAAAAATGCCATTGTAAAAAAATAAGAAAAGCCTCCTAAGAAGGAAGCTTTACAATATTTAGAAAAAGATAAGAATTAGTTCTTTGTGAACCACTCTTTCACTTTATCGTTATGAACGATTTCTTCTTTGAAGGAATATGATCCAGTCTTATCAGACTTCACCATTTTAATCACTTTAGTGTGCTCCTTTCCTCCACCTTTCTGTAATGACGCTACTACTTTCTTTGCCATGACTCAAATTTATTTAATCTCCTTATGAACCGTCATACGCTTCAAAATAGGATTGAATTTTTTAATTTCCATTCTATCAGGTGTATTCTTTCTGTTCTTCGTTGTAATGTAACGAGAAGTCCCAGCCATACCTGAATCTTTGTGCTCAGTGCACTCTAGAATCACTTGAATTCTGTTTCCTTTTGCTTTTTTAGCCATTTCTATACTTTTTAAAGTCTACCGTTTCCCAACGGGTAGAACGAGGATTATTTCAAATACCCTTTCTCGCGCGCTTCTTTCACGCAAGCGGAAATTCCTTTCTTGTTAATCGTTCTCAACGCAGAAGTTGAAATCTTCAATGTAATGAAGCAATCTTCTTCTGGAAGGTAGAACTTCTTTGAAACCAAATTCGGGTAAAATTTGCGTTTTGTTTTGCGGTTGGAGTGAGAAACGTTGTTCCCTACCATTACCGACTTACCCGTAAGTTGACAAACTCGTGACATCTTTTAATGTTTTATCCTAATTCTAAATGGGGTGCAAAGTAACTACATTTTTACTAAACGAACAATATTTTCTTACTTTTTTTCACTAGAAATATTTAAAATCGTGCAACGAAGGAGATTTAGGGCAGATAAAACTGTCATCTGGATATTTCGTTCTCTGTTATCTCCGAATTGAAACAACTTCGAAACAACCTGATTATCAGAAGCTATAGCTATCCAGATGGTCCCAACAGGTTTTTTCTCACTTCCTCCATCAGGTCCAGCTATTCCAGAAGTTGCAATGCAATAATCTACCCCTAATTTTTTTCTGCCATTCACTGCCATCTGCTCAACAACCTGAGAGCTTACAGCACCATAATTGATAAGATCATCCTCTTTCACCTCGGCGAGTTGCATTTTCAATTGATTGCTATAGGTTAAAAAACTCCCCATAAAATAATCGGATGAACCTGGAATCGTAACGATGCTGTGCGCCAAAGCACCTCCAGTGCAACTTTCAACTGTTGCAACCGATTTGTGAACAGAACGCAACAAACGGCCAACCACTGTTGGTAGATTATCATCTTGATCACCAAAGATGTACTGGGGGAAACGAATTCTCAATTCTTCAAACAGATCTTGAATCTCCTTCTTCCTAGACTCACCTTCATAAGATGTTATTCGCAATTTCACCATCCCAGGAGAAGGCAAATAAGCCAATCCAAAGCCCAATTCCCTCACTCTATTTTCCCAATCCTGTATCCGATCTGCTAAGAATGATTCCCCAATGCCTTGCGTTTGAATTGTATAATGATACAATGCCTTCAGCTCAAACTGTTCTTTTAATCTCGGAAAAACGTGTTCAGTCATAATCCCCTTCATTTCATAGGGAACCCCCGGCATACTTATCAATACTTTTCCTTTTTTCTCAAACCACATGCCTGCAGCAGTTCCACTTTTATTCTCAAGGATCGTACAATCAATTGGAAGTTCGGCCTGTCGAATATTGGTTTCTAACATCGGCCTGTTTCTGCTTGTGAAAAAATCTTCTATTTGACGCAATGTAGGAGGATGTATCTCCAATTTTGTGTCAAAATACTCACAAAGCGTATGCTTCGTAATATCATCTTTTGTTGGACCTAAGCCACCTGTTACAAATACAACATCGGCAAGCGACATGGCTTCATCGACGGCATTGAGAATGGCTAATTTATCATCTTGAATTGTCGTCACTTTCACAACGCGAATTCCACGCAAAGAACATTCCATTCCAATCCAAGAAGCATTCGTATTGATTGTTTGACCAATTAACAGTTCATCACCAATGGATAGTATTTCTGCGTTCATTTACGTTTGAATTTAGCAATTGATTCAATATGTCCCGTATGAGGAAATTGATCAACCAAAGAGATCTTTTCCAATTGATAACCTGCCCTAATTAATGTATCCGCATCTCTCGCCTGCGTTGATGGATTACATGAAATGTAAACAATATTCTCCGCCCCTAAATCAATTGTTTTCTGAAGCGTTTTTGGAGCAATACCTGCTCGTGGCGGGTCAAGAATAATCGTTGAAATATTTCCAATGTATTCAGGATGTTCTTTTAAAAACTTTCCGACATCAGCCGCATAAAATTTTATCCCTTCAATATTATTGCGTTTGGCATTTCGTTTTGCATCCTCAATTGCCTCAGGAACAATGTCCACCCCCACAATTTCCGCATTTACTTTTCGGGTTGACAATATTTGACCGATTGTACCTGTTCCACAAAACAGGTCCATCACCACTTTTCCTGATGGAATAGCTTCCTCAAAAACGTAATCTATAGCTTTGGTGTAAAGTTTTTCCGCACTCTTTGGATTGGTTTGAAAAAAACTTTCCATCGAAATCTCAAATTCTAAATTCAAAAGTCTTTCAACTACGACAGCGTCCCCATAAACTAGGCGCCATGTGCCATTCTCAATTTTCGCTCGATCGGCAACATTGTCATTGATCGTGTGCTGAAAACCAGCCAATCGTCGACCTAGCTTCTCTTGAAGAAATCTCGAAAAAGCATCCACATCAAAAGACTCTAAACCCTCTGATGATGTCACCAAATTCAATAACAATTGATCTTGATCAAACGATTTTCGCACCACAATGTGTCTAAAAAATCCATGTTTTTTAGGTGGATGCCATGCCGGAAGTCCAGATTTCTCTAAAAACAAGCGAATATCCTTCAGAATTGTTTCCCATTGCTCATCGAACAATCCACTTGGTTGATCAAGGCTTTCCACTTTCCACCAGGTCCCTCTTCGCTTGAATCCAAGAGCAAATGCTTCATCTTTTTCTTCACCGGTGCTGATCACATGTTCAATCGATGAAAAACTGTATTCCATTTTATTTCGATAGAAAAAATGGTTGGGTGATGAAATGAATGCATCAAACTTTTCTGACAGATCCCTAATTCCTGAAATCCTAGAAAAGGTATCTAGCGTTGAATTTTTCTTATACTCCTCTTGAATTTCAACTGGGACAAAAACATAAGGCCCGCCGGAAATCTCCTGAAAATCAAGTGTTTTCTCATGTTCTGACCGACGAACGACTTCTACTAATTTCGCCTCAGCATGTCGTTTTCTTTTTGTTTCAATTTTTGCTTTCACCAATTGTCCTGGAAAGGCATTATCCACAAAAACAACATAAGACCCTTCCTCTGTCGGTATTCTTGAAATAC
>CAISOQ010000133.1 GCA_903887095.1 uncultured Flavobacteriia bacterium | reverse complement strand
GGATTCATAGATTCACCATCGTCTTCATTTGCATCTGTTTCATACACAGATTTTTCTTCTTTAACAATTGTCCAGGTTTTGATCCCATTAGAAACAATGGTGTTGTCTCCATAAGAAGCGTAATATTTTTCACCCTTCACCCAACCTTTTCCAGTTTCACTTTCATTTGCTCCAGAAGCAGCATTTTTAATGTTTGCGCTGAATTCAACATAGAACGATTTTTGACTTTTCATCTTGGCTGAAAGTTTGTCCAAAATGGCTTGAGCTTTTGCATCTTGACCGAATGAGGAAAAGGAAAGCAGGATAAATAGTGCGAATAGAATTCTCATTTTCATTTGTTTTCGGTGCAAATATCAGAAATTGTGCCAAATAAAAAAAGTAATCTATGTCAATCCCGCCAATACATTTGTTAATTCAGCAGGATTGATGTCATGTGGACCTTCAAAATGGACCGTTTTGAAGCCTCTGGCATTATAGAACGATAGAAGTTCATTTTGTTGGTCTGTATCATAGAATTCATCGTTCTTACCAATGAAGAAAAAGTGCTCTTTTTCATGCAGTTGAATAACTTTGTTTGGATCTAAATCAGGCGGATAAACACTTGCCCAAATCATTAAATGGTCGGCTGAAATCATACCACTTTGAAACCACCTTACAGCTGTTGCGCCACCTTGTGAAAAACCGAGAACAATAACTTTTTTAAATTCTTTATTTGTCGTTAATTCATTGTGTAATGCACTTAGCCAATTCAGATTGTCTAAAATATCATCTTCACGCTCTTCTTTCGTCATCCATGAAGCTCCAACTCTTCCTGAACTTCCATTTAAATAAAACCGGTGCATTCCTTCAGGTGCAATGACACAATATTTTGAAGGTAAACCATGAAATTTACGAATGAAATAAGGCGCCAATTGACCATAGCCATGAAGCACGTAAATTAAAAAATCAGCAGTGTTAAGATCACCGAAAGTGGTGTAGCGATAAGTTTTAGTGGATTTTATTTTGCCGTTCATATTTCTAAAGTAGTTTAAATTTTAAAAATTGATTTTTATATTTGAATGTGCGGAATTTTGTTTCTTACATTTTAATCTCAATTATTTTAATCCAGCTAGTTGGTACCACAGTTTATTTTGAGGCGTCAAGATATGCTGTGAAGAAAGAAATTAAAGCACGCATTAAATCAGGACTTTCTAAAAAGGATTTACTTGTTCTTACGTTTTCCAAGCAAGAGTTTAACACGCTCCATTGGCTAAACAGGAATGAGTTTGAACGAAACGGAGATTTGTTTGATGTTGTTCATATAAAGAAATTGTCAAGTGGGGCTTTTGAGCTTCAGTGCATTAGTGATGTCAAAGAGAAAGAATTATTTCGCCACGTTGGACGTGAATCAGCATCCAATTTAGGGAATGAAGAGCATCCAACTCCACTTTTTAATTGGGTAAAACTGTTGTATTCACCCACAATATTGACAGAAATCAATTATGATTTACCCATTGTCAATTATGATTTAAAAACAAAAATTGCAGCAAATTATCAATTCATGTTTTCAGATGCTGAGTTAAGCATCGAATCTCCGCCTCCTTGTTTTTTGGTTGACTGTTAAAATTGGCAATATGCCAAATTATTCATCCAAAATTCATAAAAATGAAAACAGTAAGCTTAATTATATTTTGCTTGTGCACATTATGTGTTGTACGAGCTCAAATGGTCACTGTTATTGACCAAAATACACTTCAACCAATAGAAAATGTTGGAGCTTATATCGGAAATAGTGAATCTAGAATCGGAATGACAAATGCATCTGGTCAGATGGTGCTGAATAAGCTATCTGGTTCTGAATTACTTGTTTTTCGAAATGCAATGTATACACCTGTGACAACTACACTGGATAAATTGAAAGAATCAAATCTTCAATTGATAATGAGTGAGAATGTCAATTCGATCAACGAAATTGTGGTTTCTGCAAGTAAATTTGAAGAACAGCGAAAGGATATTGCTCAGAAAATTCAGGTTATTCGCTCAAATGAACTTCAAAACATGAACCAAACATCGACAGCTGATGTAATGGCGAACAGTGGAAATATTATGGTTCAAAAAAGTCAGTTGGGTGGAGGGAGTCCAATTATTAGAGGTTTTGAAACGAATAAAGTACTAATTGTTGTTGATGGAATCCGCATGAATAATGCTATTTACAGAGGAGGGCACCTTCAAAACATCATTACGCTTGATAACTCAATAATGGATAGAGTAGAGATAGTCTATGGACCTGGATCTGTTGTTTATGGATCTGATGCGCTAGGCGGAGTCATGTCATTGACAACAAAAAATCCGACATTATCTAATACCGACAAAGTGAAGGTAAAAGTGGGGCAATATATGCGCTATATGTCAGCTGTTTCAGGATATGCTGCACATGGAGATATTTCACTGGGTACAAAGAAATTCGGTTCATTAACTTCGATTACGGCCTCTGATTTTGGAGATTTAAGACAAGGAGCAAATCGTGAACCTTCTGTAGGTAATTTCGGATCAAGACCGTGGTATGTCGAGCGGATAGGGAATGCAGATGTAATTGTTAAAAACAAGGATACGAATCTTCAAGTTGGATCAGGATATACGCAATATGATATCATACAGAAATTCCTGTATCAACAAAATGAGAACGTTAAACACATCATTAATTTCCAATATTCAACATCCAGCGATGTGCCTCGATACGACCGTTTGGTGCAATTATCAGGAGGTCTTCCTAAATTTGCTGAATGGAATTATGGTCCGCAAAAGAGGCTATTAGGATCCTACACGCTTCAGTTGTCAAACAAGACAAAATTATACGATAATGCGCGCTTCATTTTGGGTTACCAACAAATTCAAGAGAGTCGTATCGATCGCAGGTTTAATAAGGTTAGCCGAAATAATCGAATTGAAGACCTTGACATATTAACAGCAAATTTTGATTTTGCTAAAAAACTTGGTAAACATGAAATTAGATACGGTATAGAAGGTTGGTACAACGCCGTAGCATCTTCTGCTTTCACTAAAAACATCAATACAGGTGAGGAAACACCTTTGGATACAAGGTATGCTTCAGGTGGTGCTTCTATGAAGGCGATTGCTGCTTATGTAACACATACATGGGAGATATCGGACGAATTTATAGTGAATGATGGTCTTCGTTTTTCAGATGTATCTTTGGATGCGAAGTTTACGGATACTACATTCTTTAATTTCCCATTCAAGGATGTGAATCAGCACAATCAGGCCATAACCGGTAACTTGGGTGCAGTATATATGCCGAATGAAGATTTTCGTTTAACTGCCTTGGTTTCATCAGGATTTAGAGCTCCGAATGTGGATGATTTAAGTAAGGTCTTTGAATCAACTCCAGGAAATATAAATGTACCAAACCAAGATCTAAAACCTGAATATACCTATAATGGTGAAATAGGCATGTCGAATCGATTTGGAGGTTGGTTGACAGCGCAAGCAACTGGATATTATACGCTTTATCGCAATGCATTGACAACGCAAAACTTTACATATAACGGCCAAGATTCAATAATGTACGCTGGAACAATGAGTCAGGTTGTTGCCACGACAAATGCAAATAAGGCTTATCTGTATGGTTTGGAATTGAGTTTGAATGGAAGACTTAATGATAATGTATCGATTTATGGAACATACAACTACACTTACGCCAGAATTGTGAATGATTCTGCTGCAGCAATTCCTTTGGATCATATTCCACCTGTATTTGGGAAATTTGGTGTGCAAATTAATGAGAAGAAAATCAGAGGTGATTTTTTTGTAAACTTTAGTGAAGCAAAAAAGATCGCTGAATACAATCCATTTGGAGAAGATAATCAGGCTTACGCTTTACCAACAGGAATGCCATCTTGGTATACAGTAAATGCAAGAATTACCTATCAATTCAATAAATTAATTGGGATTCAACTTGCATGTGAAAACATCCTAGATAGAAATTACAGAGTGTTTGCTTCAAATATTTCTGCTCCTGGCAGGAACTTTATAGCCACACTTCGATGGATTTTCTAAGTAATTAAATTTGATTTTAATGAGGGTGGTCTTTTGATCACCCTTTTTTTATTCCTTCATGGTAATGTATTTTCCTTCTTTGGGATAGAAGAAAAAACGATAAAGTAGATCGCTGCTTTCTTCAATTTTTGGCTCGTAAGCGTATATATTTTCTACTTTTTGATCTTGTTTGAAATTCGCTTTCAGTACCAAGATGTCTTTCGAATCACTTAGCTTTCCTTGTTCAAATTTAAAACTATAGGCTTCAGTCTTTGGTTTGTTGATTCCGTCAAAAACTTTCCATTGAAAGATCCGTTGCGGTGTGTGGTTCACTACTGTTAAGAAGTCTCTGAAACAACCATTTACAATTCTAAAGTCAATAAGAATGTCTTTGTATGATGAAGATGTTATGTTTTCAAATTGAATTTTCAATGCTGCATTTGGACTAGAAGGAATTGGGATGTATGGCGATAGCTGATCCAAGCCACCATCGTAGTAAAAAATATAGTTGTGATTTCCCATAAAGCCTATTTCTGCCTGTTTCGCCGGGTTTTTCGATTTTGAGGCTTCATTCATAGCAAACTCCAATCGATTTACACTGATGATTGCGTCTTGTTTTGCATCACCGTCTAGATTTTCTTTGTAGATTTTATAGGTGTAATGTTCTGTGGCAGTAATCGTTAATGAGCTCTCAATGTGTCTTTTGATGCGGTCTTCCAGTGAACCTAATTGCTCACTTTTTTTTGGTTCATCTGAAATTGTGTTCTCAGCTTTATTCGTGTTATTGCATGCTGCAAGAAATGCAGTAATTCCAATGATTAACAATCCAATCTTCATGTTACAAATATAAGTCAATACTTCTTCTGCATAGAAACCCTTAATTTTACATTATGGAAATTCACATTGAAAATTCGTGGAAAGAAGCATTAGCGGAAGAGATTCAAAAGCCTTATTTTTCGAATTTGATTGATTTTGTAACAAATGAGTACAAGCAAAACGCAGAAGCGATTTTTCCTGAAGAGCAGTTTATGTTCAGGGCTTTAAATGAATGTGCGCTGAGCGAAGTAAAAGTTGTTATTCTTGGTCAAGATCCATACCCAACAAAGGGACATGCGCATGGATTGTGTTTTTCTGTTGAACCAAATGTTCGTCCGTTTCCAAAGAGTTTGTTGAACATTTTTAAGGAAATAGAAAATGATATTCAACATGCAATTCCTGAAAATGGCAGTCTTTTAAGATGGGCCAGACAAGGAGTATTGCTTTTGAATTCTGTTTTAACAGTCCGAGAGGGGCAAGCGGATAGTCATTCAAAAAAAGGATGGGAACAGTTTACAGATGCTATTATTTCCAAGGTGAATGAACAAAATGAAGGGGTTGTATATTTATTGTGGGGAAGTAAAGCACAGCAAAAAATACACTTTGTGAATCAAACTAAAAATCTTCTACTTGAAGCGGTTCATCCTTCGCCATTGTCAGCATACCGTGGATTTTTTGGTTGTAAACATTTCAGTAGGACAAACGAATACTTGATTTCTGTCGGTAAAGACCCAATTCATTGGTAAGTTTGACTTCTGTACAAAGAGGATTCCTTATCTTTGTGCCCGATGAATTTGAAAAATGATTTAATTCTGCGCGCTGCAAAAGGAGAACAAATTGAACGTTACCCCGTTTGGTTGATGCGTCAGGCAGGAAGAATTTTACCGGAATACCGCGCTGTGCGCGCAAAATTGAGTGGTTTTAAGGAATTGGTGGAGACACCTGAACGCGCTGCAGAAGTCACAATACAACCCGTTGATTTATTGGGTGTGGATGCGGCCATAATTTTCTCTGATATACTTGTTGTTCCAGAAGCGATGGGACTTGAATATCAAATGATCGAGCAAAAAGGTCCTTGGTTTGAAAAAACAATTCGTTCTGAGTCCGATTTGCATTTGGCGAATGCCAACATTGATGTTTACGATCGTCTTGGATATGTTTTGGAAGCGATAAAAATCACCAACAAAGAATTAAACGGAAGAGTTCCATTGATTGGTTTTGCGGGTGCTCCATGGACAATTCTATGTTACATGGTGGAAGGAAGAGGGTCTAAAACTTTCTCTGAATCCAGAAAGATGTTATACACAAACCCAACTTTGGCACACGAGTTGCTAAGTCGGATTACTGACGTGACAATTCAGTATTTAAAAGCTCAGATTGAATCGGGTGCTCATATGGTTCAGCTTTTTGATTCATGGGCGGGAATACTTGGTACAGAGCAATATGCTGAATTTGGTTTGAAATACATACGTAAAATTGCCGATGCTATCACAGAGGTTCCATTGACAGTTTTTTCTAAAGGAGCTATAACTTCGATTGAAGCAATTGCTGAAACGAATTGTGCAACGGTTGGACTTGATTGGAACATGGATGTTGCTCACGTTCGAAAAGCGATAGGCGAAACAAGAACAATTCAAGGTAATTTGGATCCTTGTGCATTGTATTCGTCAGAAAAAGAAGTTGAACGTCAGACAATTAAAATGTTGGATACGTTCACAAGTAAAAGACATATTGTAAATTTGGGCCACGGAGTGTATCCGGATATTGATCCAGAAAAGGTTAAAACATTTATTAAAACAGTTAAAAACTATGAATTGCGCAATCTTTGATCTGAAAAAAATCGCAACTGTATTTTTCGCAGGAATATTATTTACTTCTGTTGCTCAGGAAGGGGAAAACTTGGTTTCAAATGGAAGTTTTGAGTCTACTGACGGAAAAGCAAAAAAGTTGAGTATGATTGAAAGTGCTACTGGTTGGACATCGCCGACAGGTGCAAGAGCTGATTTGTACGTTCCCGGAAAAGTAGCAGAAATCAATGTTCCAGAAAATTTATATGGAAAAGAGGATGCGCGTGAAGGTGCAAATTATGCAGGTATTGTTGCCTTTTCTTATGGAAACAAAATACCTAGAACCTATTTGACTGCTAGACTTGCTGCTCCTTTGAAAAAGGGAATGAAGTATTGTGTGAAGTTCTATGTCTCATTGGCGGAAGCTTCTAAATATGCATCTAATAATGTTGGAGCAAATTTTTCTAAAAAACCATTTGCAACAGAAGAGAAGTCTACGATTAAGGATGTAACGCATGTGCTTTCTGCTGAGAATGATGCTAAAAAAATCAATCAAACCTACAGTTGGTACCAAGTCTGCGGTGTTTATGAAGCTGAAGGAGGGGAGAAGTTCTTGACGTTAGGTAATTTCTTCGCTGATGACCAAACGAAGTCAGAGAACAACAAGAAGCCGAAAGACATGAAAAATGATCAAATCATTGCAGCCTATTATTACCTAGATGATGTTTCAGTCATACTTCTAAATGATGGTGAAAAATGTGATTGTATGAAAGAAGAGGTGAATGAGTATTCTGCAACTGTTTACCAGAAGGCAATCATTTTAAATGATAAAATGTCAACGAAAGAAAAATTAGAAGCACAAGTAGCCTTTTTCGCTTTTGGTAGAACAACATTAACGCCATCTGGAAAAGAAGCATTGGATTTTATAGCTGAGCAATTAAAGGCTGATCCGTCTCTAAAACTTGATGTTTTGGGGCACAGTGATGCGGAAGAAGACAAAGTTGGTGCTCAAAAGCCTCAATATGCAAACATGGCTGAAAAGAGAACAAATGCAGTGATTCAATACCTAGTTGAAAAAGGCATTGCTGAGGATCGTGTGAATGCATCACCTCAAGGAAACACTGTGCCAAATGAAGAGAATGTCGATTCGGATGAAGAAGATTTAAAAATGGCTCGAAACAGAAGAGTAACATTTAAAGTTCAATAAGAACTGAATAGATTGAAATGAGAAGGGCCGAAGAGGCCCT
>CAISOQ010000132.1 GCA_903887095.1 uncultured Flavobacteriia bacterium | reverse complement strand
TGATCCACTCGTTTCGCAGACTGATGTTGAACCATCTGTTCCTGCATTTGGTGCTGCTGATTCGCTTACTGAGACTGTTGCTGTTGCATTTGCGCAACCACCACTCCCAGTTACGGTATAGGTGTATGTTCCTGGATTCATTGTCACAGGATTGTATGTTCCCAAATTTCCTCCCGTTAGTGCAGATGGTCCCGACCATGCACCAGATGAAGATGGACTTCCTCCTAGTGATGTAAATAAATTCCCAGATGAACCATTTGAACAAAAATTGACAGTACCGTTCGTTCCTGCGTTTGGAGCAGAGGTTATTGTAACTGTTGCAACACTCACATCATTTGAACAAGGCGAAGTTCCAGAAACTGTGTATTGAAAAGTACTTGTTGTGGCTCCTGCAGCTGGGGTAAATGTTCCTGCCCCTGCATTGAACGTGCCTCCACTTCCTGTTAATCTCGTCCATGTTCCGCCTGCGTCTTCGCCCGTAATCAATGAAAACAGGTCAACAGCTGATCCACTCGTTTCGCAGACTGATGTTGAACCGTCCGTTCCTGCATTTGGTGCTGCTGAAACATTGACAGTTGTATTTACACATGAACTTATACCACAACCATTGGAATTTGCAACATAATAGATTGTACTCACGGCAGGACTCACAGTCAAACTTGCTCCTGTACCCACGAGTGTACCACTACAAGACCCCGTATACCATTGAGAAGAGGCATTTCCTCCTGTAGCAGTTAAAGTTGTACTACCGCCAGAACAAATGGAAGTTGTTCCTGTTATACCTGACGGAGCTGATACTGTGGTTGCATTCGATGCTACAAGATTGGAAATAACAACATATTGTTTTGGATTATTATAATTAGTTGGCGAGACATTTGATTTGTATAATATGGTTATTGTTTTAATACAATCGGCTGAAGTTCCGACATTGACCTCGTTATTACCCCAACAGGTACAAGCTGATGAGATTCCTGAATTATATGTTAAAGTTGTTGTACCCGAACCACTGACACTACCGCCAGTAGATACACAAGCTGTTCCAACATTAAAAACATTAACGGCAGCACTAGCTGCATTAGTTCCAGTGATAACAATTTTATCTTCCCATGAGCCAAAACCATCATCATTTATATCATAAAGTCTAAAATTTACGGCACCTTTAATAGGTGTACTAAATGTAATAGTAGTGGTAATTGTTTTTGTAGTATTTGTAGTCCAATTCGTAGAAAGTAACATTCCTTGATTCGCAGCACTTATTCCGGCACATCCACTTAACGCTACAGCCGACCCTGTTGGAAACCAAACCGGAGATCCATCCTGCCAAACATTTTCAGAGTTTACAATGGTTGCAGACATTGTAACACCTGATACCGTAGTTGTGTATGTTCTGCTAGCACCTGCTCCACCATACGTTCCACTCCAAGGGAAGGTTATCTGAGCAAAAGACTGAAAACCAAACAATAAAACACTGCTTAATAGAAGATTACGCATAGAGTAATTTTAGAAATGCAAATTACACTTTTTATTGTAATTGAAAAAAGAGGTGGCAGCCCCTCAAATTAACCTTTTCAAGGTCTGTATTCAGTCACCTTAATTACGAGATTAAGTAACCATTCTTTCTGCAAACAGACAAAACAATTCTCTATATTTGAACAAAGAATTTTTATGTCAAATTTTGTTTATTCGGTTGAAGAACGCTTTTTGCGTTATGTTCAGATAGACACTACTGCTGATCCCAACTCATCATCATTTCCTTCCTCTTCAAAACAAAAAGATCTTGGAAAACTATTGAAAAAAGAATTAGGAGAACTTGGTTTAAAGGATGTTGAAATGGATGAATGGGGCTATGTTTATGCAACAATCCCTTCAAATTCATCAAACTTAAAATCACCAGTCATTTGCTTTTGCTCGCACATGGACACTGCACCTGATTGCAGCGGCACGAATGTGAAACCAATAGTTCATCGAAATTATGATGGAACAGAAATTGTTTTACCCGATGACCCAACTCAAATAATTACAATTCATCAGCATAGTTACTTAAAAGAAAAAATTGGAGATGATATAATTACTGCTAGTGGAACAACATTACTCGGTGCAGACGACAAAGCTGGAGTTGCAATAATTATGGATCTCGTTACGCAACTGATTAAAAATCCCGAGATTAAACATGGTGAAATTCGCATCTTATTTACACCTGATGAGGAAGTTGGCAGAGGAGTTGAGAAATTAGACATGAAAAAGGTAAATGCCGATTATGGTTATACTTTGGATGGAGGCAAATTAGGCGACCTTGAAGATGAAAGTTTCTCAGCAGACGGCGTAAAAATTACAATTCATGGAATTAGCGCACATCCGGGTTACGCAAAAAATAAGATGGTAAATGCTCTAAAAGTTGGTGCAGCATTTATTGACGCTTTGCCAAAGGGTGAATGGTCGCCAGAAACAACAGAAAAAAGAGAAGGATTTGTTCATCCTGTATCCTTTAATGGTGGACTTGAAAAAGCAGAAATAAACTTTATCATTCGCGACCATCAAACATCAAAATTAAAAGACTACGAAATAAAACTTGAGCAACTGCTTAAGGACGTTTTACAAAATTTTAAAGGCGCACATTATGAATTCGAGGTTTCTGAACAGTATAGAAACATGAAAGAAATCATAGAAAAAGTTCCATTTGTGACAGAATATGCTATTGAAGCGATGAAAAATGCAGGTGTTTCGCCAAAACCTGCAATAATTCGGGGAGGAACTGATGGTTCAAAACTTTCTTTCATGGGAATGCCATGTCCGAATATCTTTACAGGAGAAATGGCAATACATTCAAGACATGAATTTGTCAGTGTACAAGACATGCAAAAGGCAGTAAATACATTGATTGAATTAGTACAGATCTGGGAAAAGCATAAATAATGGACCATCGGCTCATCATAAAGAATATCAAAGAAGGGAAATTTGAAAATATCTATTTCCTGCACGGTGAAGAACCTTATTTCATCGACTTGATCACAAATGCAATAGTTGAAAACGCAATGGAAGATCACGAGCGCGATTTCAACCAGGTCATTCTTTACGGGAAAGAAGCCGAACCACTTAGTCTTATCTCAGAGCTGAAAGGCTATCCCATGATGGGAGCAAGAAAACTCGTCGTCCTGAAAGAAGCGCAAGATTTTAAACAGTTGGATCAATTGGAAGATTACATGGAAAATCCTTCAGAATCAACCGTTTTCGTAATTGACTATAAATACAAGACCTACGATTCAAGAAAAAAAATCGTGAAATCCGCAGCTAAAAACGGACTGCTCTTTAAATCAGAAAAAGTAAAGGATTATTTACTTGCTGATTGGATTCAAACCCATGTAAAAAGTTCCGGCTACACCATTTCTTCAAAAGCTTGCATGTTGTTGGTCGAATCAATTGGAAATGATTTGAGTCGCATGGTGAATGAATTGGAAAAACTATCAATCATCCTTGAAAAAGGCACCGCGATAAATGACATTCACATTGAAGAAAACATAGGGATTTCAAAGGATTACAATGTTTTTGAACTTACGAACGCTCTTGCCGTCAGAGATATTCCAAAAGCATTCCGAATAGTCGACTATTTTGATCACAACCCAAAAGCAACGGATATGGTGGTGGTCGTTGCCAATATTTTCAAATTCCACACGCAACTGATGCGCATCCACTTTCTTCCAAATAAATCGAAAGAAGCTGTTGCCAATTCATTGAAACTGCATCCTTATGTAGCAGGCGAACTAATCAATGCCTCCAAAAATTTCAACCCAAAAGTGATTGCTCGAAATATCGAAGTGCTCTATGAATACGATCTGAAATCTAAAGGAATCGGCAGTACTAGTTCAGTTTCTCAGGGAGACCTTATGCGAGAAATGATTTACCAATTATTGAACTAATGCATTTGTTTTACGATCCAACCATTGATGCGGAAAGCGATATTCATCAACTTTCAGAAGATGAATCGAAACATGCCTGTAGGGTTTTACGCCTTAAAATTGGAGATGTATTTCAGTTATTAGATGGCAAAGGTGGCCTCTACAATTGCAGAATTTCCGATGACAATCCGAAAAAATGCAAAGTCAAAATTGAAACTCGAACATTTCATCCTGCTCCAACCTACCAAATTCACATCGCCATTGCGCCAACAAAAAACATGGATCGAATTGAGTGGTTTGCTGAAAAAGCTACAGAAATAGGATTGACAGATTTAACGCTGATTATTGGTAAAAACAGTGAACGTAAGGAAGTGAAAATCGAAAGAATTGAAAAGATACTTGTTTCAGCAATGAAACAATCCAAGCGAATGTATCTGCCTCGTCTGCACGCTGTAACGGCTATTAAAACCTTTATTTCACAAAACCCCAATGGTTTGATAGCCCATTGCATGGAGAATGAAAAATCAAGTATTTCAAGTAGTTTTAATCAGAAAGATTGTCCTATTTTGATCGGCCCGGAAGGAGATTTTACAGAAGAAGAAGTAACCATGGCATTGAACAATGGTTATAAAGCTGTAACTTTAGGTAGCAATCGATTGAGAACAGAAACTGCTGGATTGTATGCATGTATGCAAATGAAATTAATGACAGAATAAAATTCCCTATGACACCTCAACGAAATATCAACTTATTTATCTTATTTACTATTCTTGTCTTTTCTGCAAAGGCTCAGGGAACTTATCAGCTTGCTGTATTAAAATACAATGGTGGTGGAGATTATTATGCGAACCCAACTGCCCTTCCAAATTTGATAACATTCTGCAACCAAAATCTAGGGACAAATATTTCGAAAGATGTTCCATACATTGAGGCAGGAAGTCAAGATATCTTTCAATATCCGATGATTCACATGACGGGTCATGGAAATGTTGTTTTCTCGTCGACTGAGGCTGAAAATTTACGCACCTATTTGTTATCGGGTGGATTCCTTCACATTGATGACAATTACGGCATGGACGAATTTATTCGTGTCGAATTAAAAAAAGTGTTCCCAAATAACAGTTTAGTTGAACTTCCTTTCAACCACCCCATTTTTCATCAGAAATACAATTTCAATGGTCTTCCAAAAATTCATGAGCACGATGGAAAACGTCCGCAAGCATTTGGAATCATTGAAAATGGTCGTCTTGTCTGTTTGTACACGTATGAAACAGACTTAAGCGATGGATGGGAAGATCAACCTGTACACAATGACCCATCAGAAAAGCGCAAAGACGCATTGCAAATGGGTGCTAATATTTTGATGTATGCTTTCATGGATTAAGATCATTCCATTATCAGTGAAATAGTTCCTTTCAAAGGAACACTTCCCTCTTCCAACACTATAATGTAATAATACGATCCAACCGGCAAGGGTTTCAGATTGTGTGTGCCATCCCATGGATTACTCATGTAATCCCCCTGCGTGGATTCATAAACTAGACTGCCCCAACGATTGTAAACAAAAACTTGATTTTCTATGTATTGTTCATCCAATCCTAGAATTTCCCATTCATCATTTGCATTATCTCCATTAGGTGTGAATGCTGTTGGAATTATTATATCACAAGAAGAAACAATAAGTTCCACCAGTGCTGTTGCATCCGAAGTACATGGCGCTGTTGCTGCTACTGTGTAGGTATAAACCAGTCCAACATTTGACCAGCTTCCACCT
>CAISOQ010000131.1 GCA_903887095.1 uncultured Flavobacteriia bacterium | reverse complement strand
TGAATCCGAAGAAACTAATGACAATTTGGGAATCCGGGTTCAAAAACAAGTATGATAAAGAGGATAAACTTAACAACGAAGCGGTACATGTGATTAATTTGTTCCCTAAGAATCCAGGAAAAGTGCAATACCACACGATCATTCTTTACATTTCAAAATCAACAAATGATTTGAAAAAAGCAATTATGAAAGCGAAAGATGGTACAGTGATGACATATTCTTTAACAAAGTTTACCCCAAATGCGGCTGTTGAAGATTCAAAATTCGTTTTCGACATTAAGAAATATCCGGGATACACGCTTGTAAAAGACTAGTAGATACTAAATTGACATAAAAAAACCGATCTGTGTGATCGGTTTTTTTATGCTTTACACTTTTATTTTTCAATAATTAAGCAATTCATTTAAGGCCTGTGTCAAACGTTCTTTTGGCAAAAATTGATTCTCCAAAGAAACGGCAAAAGGCACAGGCGTATCTAGCGAAGCGACTCTTTTTACTGGTGCGTCTAATTCTTCAAAACAATTCTCATTGATTAATGCAACGAGTTCTCCTCCTATTCCACCAGTCATGCAATCTTCATGAAGAACAATAACTTTTCCAGTTTTACGAACTGCTGCATAAATTGCCTCAGTATCTAAAGGCAACAATGTTCTTAGATCCACAATCTCCGCTTTTACTTCAGGGAAATCAGCCATCGCTTCTGTAGCCCAATGAACACCTAATCCATACGTAACAATCGTGATATCGGATCCTTCCGAAACTGTTCGCGCCTTCCCTATTTCAACCGTATAATAGTCATTGGGAATTTCTTCCTTCAAACTTCGATACAGGTACTTATGCTCAAAAACCATCACAGGATTTGGATCTTCAATAGCCGCATTCATGAGTCCTTTCGCATCATAAGGAGTTGAAGGGTAGACAATTTTTAATCCTGGCGTATGGAAAAACCAAGCTTCATTGCTTTGTGAATGGAATGGTCCAGCTGCGGTGCCTGCGCCTGTTGGCATTCTAACTACAACATCTGCATTTTGTCCCCAACGCCAATGCATTTTTGCTAAATTATTGACAATTTGGTTGAATCCACAAGTAACAAAATCAGCAAACTGCATTTCAACAATCGCTTTCATTCCAGCAATGGATAATCCAAGTCCTGCACCAACAATAGCAGATTCGCAGATTGGTGTGTTTCTAACTCTGTCTTTACCAAATTGATCGACAAATCCTTCAGTCACTTTAAATGCACCGCCATATTCAGCGATGTCCTGGCCCATAATAACGAGATCAGGGTATTTCTCCATGGATTCTCTTAAACCATCTTGAATGGCATCAATGAATCGTTTTTCTGATCTTTCACCTTGAGCGGAAATCAACTTTTGATCAAATGGTGCATACAAATCCTCAAATTCTCTCTCTAAAGATGGCTCAATTGCTTTTTCAGCATGTGCTTCGTCAAAACCACCCTGAATTTCTTCTTTGATTTCGTCACGGTATTGTTTTTCTAATTCATCTGTCAACACACCATTTTCCTTCAAAAACAGCTCATAGTTTGACACTGGATCTTGTTTTGACCATTCTTCCTGTAAACCTTCAGGATAATATTTAGTACCCGACGCCTCTTCATGTCCTCGCATGCGGAATGTCATCAACTCTAGTAGATAAGGCTTCGGATTTTTACGAATGTCATCGTTTATTTTTCTAACGGTTCTAATGACATCCAAAATATTGTTTCCATTGACTTGAACAGCTTCCATGCCGTAGCCAATTCCTTTGTCAATGAATTGCTTGCACCTGAACTGCTCCACAGAAGGCGTCGATAGGCCCCAACAGTTATTCTCAACTGCAAAAATGACTGGTAAATCCCAAACGGATGCGACATTCAATGATTCATGAAAATCACCTTCTGATGCTCCACCATCTCCTGTAAAAACAATTGTAGACTTCTCTGCTTTTTTTATTTTATTCGCTAATGCAATTCCATCTGCTATCCCTAGCTGAGGTCCCAAGTGGGAAATCATGCCAACAAGTTTATAATCCTGTGTACCAAAGTGGAATGATCTATCGCGACCTTTTGTAAACCCAGACATCTTGCCTTGAAATTGAGCAAAAAGTCGGTTGAGAGGAATATTTCTTGTTGTAAACACACCCAAATTTCGGTGCATAGGAAGAATATATTCATCTTCGTTCATGGCATAGGCACATCCAACTGATATCCCTTCTTGACCCCAGCCGGAAAACCATTTTGTAATTTTACCTTGACGGAGTAAAATGAGCATTTTTTCTTCGATCATCCGAGGACGAAGAAGAATTTTATAAATTTTCAAAAGTTCCTGATCATCAAATCCTTCACGATTGAAATCGATATATCTTTTTTCTAAAACTTCCATTACCTAATAATTGTACAAAGTGCCTGCAAATCTAACTGAATTTGACGCAACAGTCACTCAAATTTTCTTTAAAAATACCAACAAAAAAAGGTCGATCAACTGACCGACCTTTCCGATATTGTAATTTAAGATTAAACCAAACCTTGGTCAATCATTGAATCAGCAACTTTAACGAAACCTGCAATGTTTGCACCTTTCACATAGTCAATTGTTCCATCTTCTCTCTTACCGTATTTCACACAAGCTTCATGAATTGAAACCATAATTCCGTGCAATTTACCATCCACTTCTTCAGCAGACCAAGAAAGACGAAGGCTATTTTGAGACATTTCCAATCCAGAAGTTGCAACTCCTCCAGCATTAGAAGCTTTTCCAGGAGAGAACATCACCCTTGCATGATCAAACACTTCAATTGCTTCTGGTGTCGAAGGCATATTCGCTCCTTCAGCAACAGCAATAACTCCGTTAGCCACTAATGCTTTAGCTTCATCACCATTTAATTCATTTTGTGTCGCACATGGCAGAGCAATGTCAACTTTCACTTCCCATGGACGTTTGCCAGCAACAAATTTCGCAGATGGATATTTCGCAACATATTCTTCAATACGTCCACGTTTAACATTTTTCAATTCCATCACGAAAGCAAGTTTTGCAGCATCAATACCTTCAGCATCATAGATGTAACCTGAGGAATCTGACAACGTCACTACTTTAGCACCCAATTCCGTAGCTTTTTCACAAGCGTATTGAGCAACATTTCCTGAACCGGAAACGGAAACGATTTTACCTTTAAAAGAATCACCCTTCAAAGACAACATTTCTTTTGCGAAATAAACAGTACCGTAACCTGTAGCTTCAGGGCGAATTAATGAACCACCCCAATTTCTTGCTTTACCAGTCAATACACCTGTAAACTCATTGCGAATTCTTTTGTATTGTCCAAACATGTAACCAATTTCACGACCACCAACACCGATATCTCCAGCAGGTACATCTGTATCAGCACCGATATGGCGAGAAAGCTCTGTCATGAAAGATTGGCAAAACTTCATTACTTCATTATCTGATTTTCCTTTCGGATCAAAATCAGAACCTCCTTTACCACCACCCATTGGCAATGTAGTAAGTGAGTTTTTGAAAATTTGCTCGAATCCTAAGAATTTTAAGATTGATAAATTCACAGATGGGTGAAAACGTAAACCACCTTTGTATGGGCCGATTGCAGAGTTAAATTCAACACGGTAACCTCTGTTTACTTGCACTTCACCTTTGTCATCCAACCAAGGAACTCTGAAAATGATTGTTCTTTCTGGTTCTACAATTCTTTCAAGAATTTTGTTTTCCTTGAATTTTGGAGTTTCTTCAATCACAGGTATTACTGCCTCAGCAACTTCTTGAACTGCTTGAATAAATTCCTTTTCATGACCATGAGTAGCTTTCACCTTGTCCATGAAAGCATCAATTTGAGCTTGGTATTTACTTGACATTATCTTACTTTTTAAAAATGACGAGGCAAATGTAACTAATTTTTACAGCTGTGGATGAAAAAAATATGAACAGAAAAAATTGCAAAAAATGATGGAATTTGAAGTATCCAAAGAATGAAAACTTCTGTTAAAAAAGCATGTAAATCATCATTTTTAGGAATCAAAACGCAACTATCCTTAACTTTGTGCGTCTAAATCTTAGATTAAACCCTTATTATAACCAATGAAGCTGAAGTTTTATGGCTTAATGGCACTGCTTTTAATGTGCTTTTCATTCTACTCTCAAACAACAACAGATTTTATCTGCCTTGGAGATGATACAACTGTGTGCGCTGGTCAACAAGTAGAAATTTTCAATTGTGCAGGTGCAGGTTCTGGATCAAGTAGTTCTGGAGGGGGATTGTTTTTACCTTCTCCGACAAACGTAAGCTTAATTGATGATGTTTGGTCTGCGGTTGTCCCAATTGGGTTTAATTTTAGTTTTTACAATAATTCCTATAGTCAATGTGTCATTGGTTCTAACGGATTGATTTCATTTGACCTTACAAAAGCAAATCAATATTGCTCTTGGTCTTTCACAGGGATAACACCTTTGCCTAATACAACATTTGCCGATCCAAAGACAACAGCAATGGTTTGTTATCAGGACATGAATCCAAGTCTAGGTGGACAAATTCAATACCAAACTGTTGGAACGGCACCTAATCGTATTTTTGTTGTTCTGTATAAGGAAATTCCAACCTTTTCTTGTGGAGAATGTTCCTACATGACCATTATGCTCTATGAAAGTTCAAATAATCTTGAATTTCATATCGGAAACAAGCCACCTTGCACAACTTGGAATAGTGGGTTAGCAATTCAAGGCACCGAAAATCCTGCAGGTACAATTGCCCATATTACTCCAGGAAGAAACATTTCACAATGGTCGGCGAACCAAGAATGTAAACGATTCACTCCCACTTCTCCCACCAACACAAATGGATACACCATAACCAATGAAGAATATATTTTGGTCACATCAGTTGGTACAGCGATCATGTGGGGCAATACGAATGGACAAACTTTTCCTTACAATAATGGCTCATTATTAGTTACTGTGCCTGCCGGAACAACCGGGTATTTTTTAACGGGAACAGCATGCGGGACAGGGATTGGTTCTGTCTCAGATACTTCATGGTTAACAGGACTAACTAGCTCCGTTTCGGCAACTCCAACCCCTGATTTTTGCAGTGCTGGAGTTGGGACAGTCACCGCTACTGCCAACTCAGGAGTTGCGCCATTTTCTTTCACCTGGAGCAACGGAGCTTCAGGAACTATAATTGAAAATCTTAACGCAGGATTTTACTCTGTCACCATGACAGACGCTTTGGGGTGTTCATCATCCGCATCGGCAGTTGTAGGAGATACCCCGGCAAGTTATACAGTGACAAGCACCTTAGTTTCATGTCCCGGTGAAAGTAACGGGAGCGCAACAGCAGTAATGACTCCTCAGTTAGGCAATGTGACTTATTTATGGGACGATGCTTCAGCTCAAACTTCACAAACTGCTACTGGATTGTCAGCAGGGACTTATAGTTGCACGGTCACATCAGATATTGGATGTTCAGGAACGGTCACAGTAACAATCAATACGATTCCTGCAATGGTTGTCAGCGCTGCTACAATTTCAGATGTAACATGCAATTCAGGTTCAGATGGAACCATTTCTGTTTCCGTTGCGCAAGGTACCGGCACACCTCCATTTTCATACAGTTGGGACAATAGCTCATCCACAACAAATACTGCATCAGATTTGTCTGCAGGTGCTCAAAAAGTTACAGTAACTGATGCAAACAATTGCCTAACAACATTCACTGTTATCATAGAACAGCCAGATCCATTGCAAATCACATTTATAACGAGTTCAACACAAATTTGTCCAGAAGATGATATACCATTGCAAGTAACAGGAATTGGGGGGTCAAGTCCTTACATTTTCACTTGGTACGAGAACGGAAATATGATTGGCACAGGAACGGCAATTAATGTTGATCCAGATTTTACGAATACTCAGTACTGCGTGACCTTGTCTGAAATTTGTGGTTCACCAACAACAGATACTTGCACAGTCATTACCTTCCCTACCCCAATCATTCCGCAAATGGACCCTGACAAACTCAAAGACTGTGTTCCGGCAACATTTGTGTTTCAAAATAATTCGAATAACAGCAATGAAATAGCAACGACATATTATCAATTTTCTGATGGCAACGCTTATTCCGTTAGCGGTTCAGAAAGTGTAACAAATACGTTTGTGGATCCAGCTTATTATGCCTGTGAAATGACCGTAACATCAATCTATGGTTGCGTTTACACTGGTCTTTTTCAAAATATTATTGAGGCTATGCCTGTACCTAATGCTGAATTCACTTTTACAGATAATCCGGCTACCATTTTTGAAACAACAATAGGCATGCAAGATCAATCGACTGGAGATATTGCAAGCTGGCAATGGATTAGTCCAGGATCAATACCAACATCAAGCAGTGCTCAAAATCCATCATTTACTTTTCCTGTTGGTGAAGTTGGACAATATCCCGTTACTCTCATTGTAAGCAGCGATTTTGGATGTACGGACACTGTCTCCTATGACATGAACATTGTTCAGGATGTCATCTTCTTCGCACCGAATGCATTCACACCGGATGGAGATGAATTCAATCAAAGTTGGAAAATGTATATTCAAGGCATTGACGTGTACAATTTTGAGTTTTACATATTCAATCGTTGGGGAGAAATAATCTGGGAGTCACGCGATCCTGATTCTAGTTGGGACGGAACATACAATAATCAAAAAGTTAAAGCAGGCACCTATGTATGGAAAGCAACGGCTAAAGACTTAATAAACGACAACAAGTACGAATTCTCAGGCCACATAAACGTCCTTCGTTAAAATGATTGGTATACTTATTGAAGTGCTGATAAAAAATTAGTACGTTTGATAAAATCCTTTTCTATGAAAAAAATTGTTTTTCCAGTTGTTTTACTTTGTTCATCTATGCTTTATTTTTCTTGTGAAGTTTTAGAAGATGCGGCAAGTATTGTTACAACAACCACACCTTCTAAACCTCAATTATCGAATGAGGAAGTCATTTCTGGCTTGAAAGAAGCATTGAATGTCGGTATCAAAAACTCAGTAAATTTAACTTCTGTTACCGACGGGTTTCTTAAAAATACGGACATACGACTTCCCTTTCCTCAGGATGCTTTAAAAGTGAAGCAGAAAGCATTAGACCTTGGAATGTCTGCACAAGTGGAGAAGTTTGAAACCACTTTAAATCGTGCAGCTGAAGAGGCAACAAAAGAGGCGCTTCCCATTTTCGCCGATGCTATTACCAACATGAGTATTTCAGATGGATTTGGGATATTAAATGGAGGAAATGGAGCGGCTACAAAGTATTTAAAAGACAATACAACAGCTAAATTAACTGCAGCCTTTGCTCCAAAGGTAGAAGCTGCCATTTCCAAAGTCAAACTCACTGAATATTGGAACCCTATCATTACAAAATACAACAGTGCCATGACATTGACTGGAGGCGAAAAATTAAATCCAGATTTGAACAAATATGTTACTGAGAGAGCAATTGCTGGCTTGTTTCACATGGTAGAAATTGAAGAGAATAAAATCAGAAAAGATCCTTTAGCGCGTGTTTCCGATCTTTTGAAAAAGGTCTTTGGCAGTGTTACTGGTAATTGATATAAATCATTGATATGATTGTAAGTGCTGCTTCTTGCGGCACTTTTTTTTTGTATTTTTAACTATGCAATATCCAGCTTCAGAATTAGTGCTTGATGCCAATGGGTGCGTCTACCATTTAGGATTATCTCCAGAGAACATTTCTTCAAAAATCATCCTGGTGGGCGATCAAGATAGAGTCGCTATGATTTCATCTTTCTTTGACACCATTGAACACCAGTCGCAACACAGAGAATTTGTTTGCCATACAGGAATTTATAAAGGCAAACGAATTTCCGCATTGTCAACAGGAATAGGTACTGACAATATCGATATAACAATGAATGAACTTGATGCATTGTTCAACATTGATCTTTCAAAGCGAATCGATAAAGAAACGAAGACTTCTCTTGAAATTATTCGAATTGGAACGTGTGGTATTTTACAGCCAGAGATCCCTGTTCACTCCTATCTTCTATCAACTCACGCTTTCGGTTTAGACAATATTGCACATTTTTATCAAATTGAATTTACAGAAAAAGAAATCGGGTTAAAAAATGCATTGATTAAAGAGCTCGAATTACCCAGTGTTATTCAGCCGTATTTAATTTCAGCGACAACTGACTTAACAGATCGTTTCAAATCTGATGAGACGTATTTAGGCATTACCGTTACGAGTAGTGGATTTTATGGTCCACAAGGAAGGCAGTTAAGGGTTCCTAATTCAGTTAAACATCTAAATGAGCGATTGACAAATTTCAGCAGTGATTCTAATCGAGTAATCAATTTCGAAATGGAAAGCTCAGCTATCTTTGCTCTCGGCAGGGCAATGGGACATCAATGTGCAACGATTTGTTTAGGCGTCGCTAATCGACCAAAGATGGAATTTTCTAAAGGGTACAAAGAAGAAATGAATGCACTCATTTCCTATGTTTTAGAGCGAATATAAATCACTTTGATTCAGGTCGATAAATCGTGTATTTCCCACTTGTTATTCCTTTAAAATTCAAAGGGCTTGTTGTAACTTTTTTGCCATTGTACCCAGTATTTTGATGAATAAGTTCAACCTGATCATTGCTCGACACACTGTATATTATTGCCGTATGATGTGGAAATTGTTCCATATAATCTTTTTGGCCATCGTTCCATTTTACCTTCACCTTTTCAAATTGAATAATATCACCCGGCATGATGCACTGTCCCTTTTCAAGTTTTCTTCCAAAGCCATAAAGCCCATCCCATTTTGCATTCGCAGCCTCAAGTGCAAACTTAGCCAGATCCCAGCATTCTCCTGTACCGACTTTTTTATTCATTTTTGAGGAAGCGAATTCAACAATCTTCTTATTAATCAATGAAATAGAATCGCATTGAGCAACTACTGAATTCAGCATTAAGCAACTGAAAATGATCAAAAAATAATTTCTCATGATCTAAGAACGTGTGATGTATTGAAAAGTAACAATTACTTTGCTGCGGCTTCAAGAATTCGTTTCACTTTGTTTCGTTCAACCTTTAAAATTGGATCTGAAAAAAGTGAGTCTTCATCCATTTGGAATTTTGAAGTACCGGAAAAATGGATTGCATCTGGATTCACTTCCTTTATGATCTTGGAAATATTAGCAGCATTCACTCCTCCTCCAGCCATAATCTGTAATCGATCAGCACTATAATTTACCATTTGACGAAGAATAGGAATTCCAATCTCTGCATTGCTGGCCATACCACTTGAAAGTAATCGATGAACTCCATGCTCAATAAGTAAATCGATCGATCTTTTCCAGTCAATAGAATCGTCAAAAGCGCGATGAAACGTCACTTCCATTCCTTTTGATTTCTTCATTATGTTATTCAGGAAATAACGATCAATTTCACCCGCGCTATTTAATGCTCCAATGACAACTCCTTTTGCTCCCATTTCTTTGCAGTTAAGCACATCGCGTAAAATCACCTCGTGTTCAGTTTCGTCATAAGTGAAATTTCCAGGCCTAGGGCGAATGAGGACATGTGTTTCTATGCCGCAAGCAATCGCATATTCAATCATTCCATTTGATGGAGTGGTACCGCCCTGTTCCAGGTTTTGACACAATTCAATTCTGTCGAATCCAAACTCACCAGCTACTTTGATTGCTTCGATCGTTGCAGCACACAATTCAAATCTCATTCGTAGTTCAATATTATTTCATCCATAAACGTCCAAGGAATTTTGCCTGCCCCCGGTTGATTTTCTGGAATCTTATCCAGAGCTTCTATGAGTACTTTGATATACCTTCCTTTGCGTTCAATTGCAGTAGAAAAAGGTAATGTTTTTTTAATTGGGATATTCTTTTCAGTCAAATTAATTTCGGAATCCTTGCATTCTTTCCATTTTTTGCCATCATTAGAGATAAAAATATGCACAGAAGTTGGCATCAAAATCCAAGCACTTGGATCTTCCAGAAAACTCAATTCTAAATCATGAATTTTTGTTTTACTCCCTGCATCAATGGTGAAAACAACTTGAGTAGTATTAAAGCCTACCCACTCATTTCCTTTCCATGG
>CAISOQ010000130.1 GCA_903887095.1 uncultured Flavobacteriia bacterium | reverse complement strand
GGTTTCTATTTCGTCTTTGAATCTGCCGTTTTTTTGATTGATGTATAAATAATCTCTTTCAAAAAAATCATTGGACACATAGACATCTGGCCATGCATCCCCATTTACATCTCCAATGGTTACACCTAGACCAAAACTAATCAATGTGCCATGTATACCCGCTTCGGCAGAAACTTCAACAAATTTACCACCTTCATTCTTATATAAGTGATCACCACCGCCTTTCAAGAAGTCTGCAACATCTGAATTTTCTGCTCTGATATCTCTTGCATTCGCATAGTTTAAAGTGTTGACTGGAATTGGACTATTGTTGACCATGAAACAATCCAAGTCACCATCCATATCATAATCAAAGAAAGAGGCATGTGTTGTGTAGCCATTGTTTGCTAAGCCATAAGCTTCTGCACTATCCGTAAAAGTTAAATCATGGTTGTTGATGAACAATTGATTCTTACGCAGATCTTCTTCCATCATATGGCCTGCATTGGCAACATAAATATCCAACCAACCATCATTATTGATATCCACCATTGTCACACCCGTACTCCATTGGTCTTTTTTTGAAAATCCTGCTTTATCAGAAATGTCTTCAAATTTAAAATCACCTTTATTTAAAAATAATTTATTAGCACCTTGATTGGCAGTAAAAAATACATCAGCTAATCCGTCATTATTGATATCGCCAATACCTACACCACCGCCATTGTAAAAATTACGGTACTTGAAAATATTATTGTCCTTCTCATCCGTCACCGTATTCGTAAATTGAATTCCACTATTTTGAACTAGTTCAAAAAGTTGGGCCTCTTTTGATTTTGTACAAGCAGAAAAAAGGATGGACACAAAAAGGAGTAGGTATATTTTTTGCATAAAAGGAGCACTAATTTTAATCCATAAAAATACAAAAAGGCGGGCGTAAACGCCCGCCTAAAATCGTAATAGTTGTTTCCTAGGAGGTTTAAATTTTATAAAACCTTCCTCAAAACAAAAAGGCTGCCGTGAACGGCAGCCTTTTCTATAATAGGTAAACTATTTTAGGTAGATCCTAGTAACCGAAGTTTTGCTTCAAATTAGGATTTGAAGATACAGCTTGGTTAGGGATAGGGTAAACTACTCTAGAAGCATCAGACTTCACAGCTCTTTCGTTTACTGGATCGTTGTACTTTCCAAAACGGATTAAATCTGGACGTCTTACACCCTCTAAGTATAATTCACGACCTCTTTCAGCTAAGACATCGCTTAATGTCACAGCAGTTAATGCTGGTGCACCAGAACGAGCTCTTAAACTATTCACGATAGAAAGAGCAGTTTGACCGCCAGTTGCAGTTCCGCCTCTAACAATCGCTTCAGCTTTCATCAACAACGCATCTGCGTAACGGAAGAAAACTAGATCGTTTTTGCCATTGAAATTACCATCCTTAAATTCCATTGGATACTTCATTGTTCTGATACCCTTAGATTCTGTAGAGAAGAATAAAGAAACGTCTGGAGTAAAGATTAAGTCAGAACCAGAACGGTCTTTCACTTTCACTTTCACACCTTTGTCATACTTATATTGTTGACCAGCTAAGAAACCAGCATTGAAACCAGTTAACTCAGTGTAGCCAGCGATATCAGCTTGTCTTCTTTTATCCACTTCAGGGAATGAATTATAAAAATCAGCAGTAGTAGTGAAACCATTCCAACCAGAGAATGTTTGGTTGTAGTGTGTTCCCATACCAGTCAACCAATTCACATTAATTGTTCCGCCTAATTGTTTAGCATCATCTCCACCTCTGGAGTAAATCATCTCAGTTGATTTTGTATGGTTGTTCCACACAAAATTATCCCAGTAATTAGCAGATAATGAAAATCTACCGCTAGCGATGATATCGTCTACTGATTTAATTACTTCGTTCATATCTGCAGCAGCAAATGTGAAAGTAGTTGGTGTTTTAGGATCTGCTTTATATACAGCTTTGTTTAACATTAAACGTGCTCTCAAAAATTGAGCACCTTGCTTAGTTGCTAAACGGCTATCAGTAATAGCAGCATTTGAAGGCAATGCAGCAATTGCAGCAGTTAGATCAGTCATGATCCAATCAAAAGCTTCAGATCTTGTTTTTACTGCAGGAATCACATCTGGACCATCAGCAGCAGCTCTGTAAGGTACTTGACCAAACAAATCCATTACTTGTGTTGCCAAGAAAGCTCTTAAGAATTTTGCAGCTGGTTGATCAGCAGGAGTACCTTTTTCAGCCACTAAAGTCGCTTTGAAAAGACCACCATTGATACCATTCCATGCATTGAATAATTGATTGTGTGCACCATCTACTGCGTGTAAATGGATTTTTCTCCAAGTACCGAAGTCATCCCAGTCAGTACCACGGGTTGGTCCAAGTAATTCGTCAGTAGAATGCTCTTGTAAAGCATACCAGTTTTCTTGTCCATTCAAAGTGTTTGTTGCTTCATATACAGAAGCAAGATTGGCAGATGTACCATCAGTTGATGCAGCAGCAACAGATTTAGATCCAAACACTTTCTCGTCTAATTTAGAACAAGAAGCCGCACCTAGAGTCACTGCGATTGCAGCGGTATAGATAGCTGTTTGTTTGATGAAATTATTTTTCATGTATATAATTATTTATTAATTTAAAAACGAGCGTTGATACCTAATGTGATTGTTCTAGCTCTTGGAGTTGCAGTATAGTCAAATCCACGAGAAGGTACACCGTTTCTAGATTTGTCCACATTCACCTCTGGGTCTAAACCAGTGTACTTAGTATATAAGCCTAAGTTTTGACCAGAAAGTGAAATATTCAAACCTTTGATGAAAGAACCTTGTTTTACATCCACAGCATAGTTGATGCTTGCATTTGCAAAACGGATATAATCACCTTTTTCTAAGAAACGAGAAGAAACGTTACCTGGGTTGATTGAATTCTCAATTGAATTTACTACCTCTTTTGTTACGTTGTGTGCTGTCTTCAAACTTCCTTTTAATAACAATGCGTTTGCTGTATTGTTGTAAACAACAAAACCAGTTACTGCATTAAAGAAGAAGCTTGCTGTAAATTTCTTATAAGAGAAATTGTTTGTTAAACCTGC
>CAISOQ010000129.1 GCA_903887095.1 uncultured Flavobacteriia bacterium | reverse complement strand
TCACCACCATAAGAAAGTAGCGCTCTTATCAATTCCTCAGAGACAAACACCTCCATTTCAAAGGTTGTTCTATTTTTCCCTTCTTTTGAAATAATTTGTGAAGGATGAAATGGTTGTGAATCGATATATTTTGCAGCAATATTTTCAGCTTTCAAGACGACTTTTTCGGGCCGACTTTTATTGTCTGCCGTAATGCCAACAGTGTATTTGAAATATTTGTCAGGATCGAAATCATTTGGTTTTTCGGCGATCTCTTCTGTTACAACGAGTTCAGACATTCGGTCCAAGGCATAGGTAATAATGTCTTTTTTATCTGTGTCAAACGAAACTAAATACCATCGGTTTCTAAATTCTTTTAAAAGCAATGGCACTACTTTTCTCAATTTAGGTTTACCCGTGATGAAGCTACTGTATTGAAAAGTCGTATTCAATGAATTTCTGACTGCTTCTAGCAACAACGGTAAATAATCATTTCCACCATTGGATACTGAAGTTTCAAATTGTACAAATGAACCGAGGTCTTTGTCTTGAGGATTCGTTGCAATAGAAACTCGATCTACAATTTTGTCAATTGCGCTTCCAAATTGTCTAAACATACTGACATCCCTAAATTGAGTAAGTGTTTTGACTGCAAATTTGATGGCGTTGAGGTCTTCTTCCGTAAGAGGAATATCATTGATGGAAAAATCTGGATCTTCGTAATAATAACCTCCATAACGCTTACTGTATCGAATTGGCGCATCGTGTTCGATTTTCATAGCAAACATATCCTTTTCGATAGTTGAATCACAAATATTTGCTCCATCTGATGAACCATAAAGTGATTCTTCACATGCCTCACGCAGCTCTTTTTTAGAAGGATACGATTTGTATTTGTTACGAATACAACGATCGATAATCCGATAGCGAATAAGTGCGTTCTTAATATGCGGCATTATACCGTTTCTTTGACATGGTAACCGAACAACTCGTAGAATTTGATTGCCTTAACCACTTCGAATGGCACATCTTCTTCCCAACTGGAGGCACCTGCTCTGATTTTCGAAAGCACATCATCAGACATAATATGAAGCAGGCGGTGATCAAATTCTTTTATCTTTTCCAGTTTGTTATTGTCCTTCAAGAAAGTAATTAACCCATTGAATTTTTTTGGAACCCGAAGATCATCTAATTCGTATAAATCGCCTGTATCGACATTATTTGCAGGATAAACGAACAACTTCATGTTATGACCAAAGCCTCTTCCAAAAGCTTCCAGAAGTCCACCTGGTAAATTATCATAATATCGTTCGTCAAATATTGTATGTAAGTTATAAATCCCAGCAATAACTCCCATTTTTCTACCTTTCGCAATAGTCGATAAATAATCGATCATTTTATAATGCTTGAGGTAATTGGAAATCATAACTGTGTAACCCAAGGTTCCCAGCAACTCAGCACGGTCTACAAAATCTTTTACAGAAATTTTACCATCTGCCGTAAGATCTTTGAGCGTCAGTTCAAACACAACATCCATGTCCTCTTCGTTCACCCCTTCTTCCAGCAAAAATTGCTTTTTTCCAGATTCGATCATGTCAATATGGACTTTCGTTACTGGTCTGAATCGTCCTCGCATGAGAAGGATGTTTCTTTTATACAGCGCAGTTGCAGGTTGCAATACATTGCCACATAAATCAAACATTGTTGCATCAGTTATTCCCCTTTTAACGAGGTTCAAAGCAATGATTCTATTATCGGTTGTTTCACAATTAGGACCAGAAACTCTCAACATGTCAATTTCCATTCGATCACGCGGAAGTCTGTGCACTAAATTTGTTAGAAACTCATCTAGATCATCAAAATGAAAGTAGCACGCATGAACAAGATTTACCCCTAAAATCCCAAGCGCTTCCTGCTGCGCTTTGTGACTGTTATCGTGCATTTTTATGTGAAGAATCACATCATTTGGTTCAGCTTCTAGGTCAAATTGAAATCGAATTCCAACCCATCCCTGTCCTTGATTTGTCTTGTGATAATTCAACGATTCAACGGTATTGCAAAATGCAAAAAACCGTGACTCTTTATATTTTGCGGGCAACCGAAATTTTAGGGTTTCATATTCCGTTTCAAGCATGGTAAGCAATCTTTCTTCGCACACGTATCTGGAAGCTTCGCCATACATGGAATCTGAAACTTTCATATCATATGCGGACTGCGTGTAAGCAATCGTACCTGAACTGCCTCCTGCCTTAAAGAAATTCGCTGCCACTTCCTGACCTGCTCCAATCTCCGCAAAACATCCGTAAATGTCCGCTGTAAGATTAATCTTTAATGCTTTTTCTTCAGTTGTTAATCGTCTTTCGTCAATCATATTCGGAAAATTGCTTCAAATATATAATGTTATTTCTTTGGGTCTTGAAATTCAGGATTATTGATAAAGGAATAATCGGTCAATGTCATTAAAAATTTTTTAAGCAAATACTTTTCTTGACTATCCAATTGAACTCCGCCACTGGACAAATGCTCCATAAGTGGATCAATCGTTGGACTTGAGACCAATTCACTTGAATAGTGTTCTATTACCTCATCCAAAGTTCCAAACCTACCATCATGCATGTAAGGCGCTGTAAGTGCAATATTTCTTAATGTAGGTATTTTAAATCTTCCCATATCATTCGGACTGCCTGTAATTGCTCCTCTACCTAAATCAGTAAACGTTGCGTCAAGTCCATTGTTACTAAATTTATTAATGTGCATTAAAATTCCACTATGGCAATGCAAGCAATCGGCGCCATTTAAGCTTTTAAACAAATCATAACCTGCCCAATCTTCCGGTGAAATAGAAGAAAGTATGGATTGATCAACACTATTTAAGGGAAGACTGTTTTCAAATTTATACATTACATCGAACATGGATGATCCTGAAATCATTGTCCGAATAAACTGAGCTATCGCTTTTGAAACCTTAACTGAATCTATCCCTTCCTCGCCAAACGCTTTATAGAACATGTTGCGGTATTCAACATCTTGCTGTAATTTTGATACAGCATCTTTCCATTTTTGATGCATCTCTATAGGATTCGGGATTGGTTCCAAAATTTGCTCTTCCAAACTTTTTGCGCGACCATCCCAAAAAAAGAATTTCTGCCATCCAAGGTTAATCAATGCCATTGAATTTCTAGTTCCTGCAATACCATCTATTCCTGTTGAAAACTGATTTGGATCCGTAAATGAATTCTCAGGAGCATGACACGTGGCGCAAGACATTGAATTATCACCGCTCAGTCGCTCCTCATAAAAAAGCATTCTTCCAAGACTTACGCCCTCCTTTGTCATCGGGTTATTTTCAGGAATTATCATCGACGGAAAATGAGATGGAATTTCTAACTCATACGGTGTCGGTGTGTATCCTATTTTATCCTTTCTGCAGGATATAAATATTGCAACAATACAAAAAATGACAAAAAGATATTTCATCAATATTGACTAAAATGGAGATAAAGCATCTCTCAGGTTTTGTATTACTTTCAAACTTAATGCTTCTTCACCAGCAAGTGAATGCGAAGAATGTTCTGTTTTTACATCAATGGTTTGAGCTCCATTTTGAAGAAATTTCTGCATATCTAACTTTAAAGGAAGCTGGTATAATCCCTGACTAACTTGCGACCAATTGTAACCGCTTAAATTAATTGTCTGAAGTAAATTATCACCACCAACGTGAAAAACAACATAATGGTTAAAATTGTCAATTCCATCACTCAACGTATCAACTTTCGCCTCTACTTTTAGAAAAATATACCCGGGATTCCAATCCCAATGCATATCATTGGCAACAAGAATATTTAGCGGACTAGAAGTCGGCCAAACAGTTGGATCATCGTGGTTATATGCAGTATCAACCCCAAAGAATCCACTTAAAGCAGGAAAATCAACTGGTTTACCTGGTTGAGTGATAAACGAAGTGCCGTTTTGGCGGTAATCAAATAGAGCCGCTTGACAAAGTTCCTTGGAATTGTATTTCAAACTTGTCACATAAAACCGAATGTCCGTGTATTGTAAATTGTATCCTTCAGCCGTCGTGTAGGTTTGATCTAAATTCAAATTCGCTGAACCAAAAGTTGGTTGAATAGATATGCGAAGCTGGTCAACAACCTCAGGAGCAGGAGTTGGACTTTTATCCTTGCAGGAGTTTAACATTAAAAGAACTGCCGCAAACAGCAAGGTCAAAAGGTTTTTCATCTCAAACAAATTTACAAAATTTAATTTTTACTTATATTTAATTTTTTAGCAACTCGCCCGTATATATAATCATGAGCAACGATCAAAAACCTTTAAAAGTGTTAAATGCCTCAGCGGGCAGCGGCAAAACATACAATCTGGTAAGAGAATACCTACTCATTTTAATTGGTGAAAGCGCCGACACATCCCGTTTTGCGAAAATATTAGCAATGACATTTACCAATAAGGCGGCGATTGAAATGAAAAATCGGATTGTTCAAAAATTGGACGAATTAAGTTACCCAGATAAATTTGGAAAAAGTTCGGAAGAATATGCAACTGACTTATCAAAAACACTGGGAATAAGCCCAATAGAGGCGCACGAAAGAGCGCGAATTTCTTTAAAAGGAATTTTGCATCGTTACGAAGATTTTCATGTAATGACAATTGACAAGTTCAATTTGAAATTAATTCGTTCCTTCAGCCGCGATCTCGATTTGCCAGCAGAATTTGATGTGATTCTAAATGAGTCAGAGGTAATCGAGCAAGTGGTGGACATGTTAATGAGTCAATTGGGAAAAAAAGATCTTGAATCTTTAACCGATTTAATGATCGCCTATGCAAAAGACAACATTGAGGAAGGCGAACGTTGGGACTTTAGAGATCAATTGATTGATTTCGGATCTATTCTGGCAAAGGAAAAGGACCAGCCATTGATTAATAAATTAATGGAAATGGATTTTTCCTCGCAAAGACGTAAAGACTTGCGATCACTTTTAGGGGACCAAGAACAGCACTTTTTGTCACAGTGCAAGGATGTTTATGATCTTTATGTTCGACTCGCTATTCCAGAAAAGAATTTTCCTGGAATGTCAAAAACCACTAAACCCATTGAGAAACTTGCTGAGGTTGATTCCTTTCCAACTAAATTGTTTACACCAACTATTATCGACTATGCTACAAACGCAACCCCAGCAGGTCGTGAATTTCCGGATGAACTAAAAAGGTCTATACTTTCACTGCAAAGTTCATTTGAAACACTTCTATCAAGTATTACTGTTGGGAAGGCGTTCTTAAAGAATTTTTACAACATGGCCTTGTTACAGTATATGGCACGTTCGCTTGACACTGTAAAAAAAGATGAACAGCTCATCCGGATATCAGAATTTAACAAACTCATTTCTTCTTTGGTAAGGGATGAAAAAGCGCCTTTCATTTACGAACGATTGGGTACTCGATTTAAAAATTTTCTTTTGGATGAATTTCAAGACACTTCCAGACTACAATGGTTGAACATGGTCCCTCTTGTGCATGAATCACTTTCAAACAATCAAAAGAACCTCATCGTTGGGGATCCAAAGCAATCCATCTATCGTTTTAAAAATGGTGTTGCAGAACAATTCGTGGCTCTACCCGCTATTTACAACCCTGAAAAAGATCCAACTACGACAAGTAACTCAGCCTTTTTCAATCAAATGGGAATGGTCTCACCGCTAATGGAAAATTATCGTTCTTCAGAAGTAGTCGTTAATTTCAACAATACTTTTTTCGAACAATTAAAAACAAAACTGGCACCCACTACTCAGGAATTTTATGCCTCCATCCGACAAAATCCGATGTCAACTAAAGCCGGATACGTTCAAATTACATCCCAAGAAACTCCTTTGGGAGATGAAGAACTTGTGCCTTTGATTATCGAAAAAATTGAAGAATGCAAAGCCAAAGGGTTCAATTATGGTGACATCTGTATTTTGAGTGACACCAACCACAGAGCAAACAAATGGGCGATGGGGCTAACAAATGAAAAGTACAAAGTCGTCTCAGCAGAATCTCTTCTGGTGCAAAACGAAGTGAAAGTTAAGTTAATTCTTTCCTACCTGAAACGCCGTTTGAATCCATCTATTCAGAGTGAAAAGAAAAAATTTGCAGAGCTTTATTTTCGCTTGAATAAACTAGGAACATTTGACACTTACCGCAGTTACATGTCAACCTTTAAAGATGCTAGCGGCAGAGACAGGACCTATTTTGATGACGAGCGATTCATTAAGGATTTTTTTGGTGATAAAGCATCTTTCTTCTACAAGTATGAAACGCTTTATGATCTGGTCCAATCATTCTATCAAATCATGAACTGGGACGAATTAAAAAATCCTTACCTACATCATTTTGCAGATTTTGCACATGAGTTCGAACAAGTCAAGGGTCCAGATCTGAAAAATTTCTTAGATCATTACAATGCTCAGAAACACAGATTGGCCATTCAATTGCCGGAGAGTGATGATGCTGTTAAAATCATGACTATTCATAAATCGAAAGGATTAGAGTTCCCGGTGGTCATTCTACCATTCTTAAATTTCGATATTGGAATTCGTCCTGGCACCCGCTTTTTAGTTGAAATCGATGACTATATTCTGTACTCAACTTTATCAGGATCGAGTAACATGGAGGAAATTCGTTCATTCAATCAGTTTGAACTTGGACAAATATTAACCGATAAAGTTAATCAGTGTTATGTTGGTTTCACAAGGCCTGAGCAACGTCTCTATGTTTTCAACTATTTTCAAGGAAAAAAATTTGGTCGCTTAGCCCATGAAACCTTCAAGAAAATGAATGATGATATTGAAGATGCAAATGGGAGAATTATATTCGAATCGGGAGATCAAAACGCGCTTGCCGTTGTCGGAAAATCCTCTGGATCAAACTTCTTCAATCCAACAACTCAAACAGAACACCTTTGGTTTCCTGATATTTCCATTATGGACAAAGGTTTACCCGACGATGATGATAAGCTTTCAAAGGAGCAACGTCTTGGAAATCAGTTTCACATCGCTGTTTCAAAAATTCACAATCAAAATGAAATTGAAGCTGTCTTAAATGCGCTTTGTGCCGAAGGCCAAATTGAAGCTGAATTACAAAATCAATTACAACTCGACATTGAACAGCTTCTTTCCTCTGAACTATATACTGGAATGTTGAACGGCGCGAAAGAAATCCTTTCTGAACAATCAATTATTCTGGGACGGGACTCCTTAAAACGTCCTGATAAAATCATTTTCAAAGACGGGGAGACCATCGTTATCGATTTTAAAACGGGCACCAGAAAAGAAAAAGACTTTGACCAATTACAAGAATATGTGTTAACCTTGCAAGAGATGGAACTTCCCGCTGTTAGAGGATTTTTATATTACACCCAATCGAAAGAAATGATTGGACTAAATTAACCTACTATTTTCGAAAAAGCTTCTTCTACAATTTGATCATCCACCAACTCAGGTATGGTCACTTTTAGGCGTGGTTCAACTTCCATTGCCCTTTTGATTGCAAAAACAGCACCTTCATTTCTCGCCCAGCTTCTTCTTGCAATTCCATTGTTTACATCCCAATGAAGCATCATTTTTAACCTACGATCTGCCTCTGCTGTGCCATCTATGAGCATACCAAATCCACCATTGATTACCTCGCCCCAACCTACTCCACCGCCATTGTGAATTGAAACCCAAGTTGCACCTCGAAAACTATCCCCAATAACATTCTGTATGGCCATGTCAGCCGTAAACCTCGACCCGTCATAGATATTTGAAGTTTCTCTGTACGGGGAATCTGTTCCCGAAACATCATGATGATCTCTTCCTAATATGACAGGACCAATTTCTCCATTTTTGATCGCATTATTAAATGCTTCAGCTATGCGCATTCTACCTTCAGCATCTGCATATAAGATTCTCGCTTGAGATCCAACAACCAATTTATTTTGTTGTGCCCCTTTTATCCACTGAATATTGTCCGCCATTTGCTGTTGAATTTCTACAGGACTATTTTTCATCATTTCCTCTAGAACCTCGCAAGCGATTTCATCCGTTCGATTCAAATCTTCTGCTTTTCCTGAAGCACAT
>CAISOQ010000128.1 GCA_903887095.1 uncultured Flavobacteriia bacterium | reverse complement strand
ATTTAAAGTTGGTTTCTGAGCATTGCCAAAAGGAATAAAGCCATGACCAACAACAGCTTGAATATTTTCATTGTGTAAACTCAAGTAATTGTTCAAATCTTGATTCGATTTGTAATAATGGTAATGCACCATCCCTAATGGACTAAATAAATCTTCAGTCTCTCTTAGTAGCACAAAATTATTATCCAGTAAGGGCTCCTTGTTTAATAAATAAACCGCTTTATTGTAGTCGTAGTTATTTGCGTACTTATTATGCTGAATAACATTTGAATGCTCGACGATCCCTTCAAAAAATCGATTTATATCAAAACCTTCAGGAATTAACAGGTGAGCAACATTTCGGCAACCTAATCCGAAGAAGTCAAAAATATCATGACCCAATTGAACTATTTCATTCTTGGTTTCAGAACCATCGAGGATTGCTACAGAAGTTCGGTTTCTTCTGAAAATGTGAGGGTATTTACCAAAATATTGTTCGAAGTATTGAGAAGAATTATCACTTCCAGTTGCGATAACAGCATCCACTTGTCCAATTCGAGCTTCAGTAAAAGTCATTCGACCCTTAAGCTCCGGAGCAAATTCAATTAAGAAAGTTGCAAGGGCTGGAAGCAATTGTTTATCATCTGAACTTAATTTACAAACAGCGTGATTCCCAGATAAAAGAACGGAAAGAAAGTCATGAAAACCTACGAGCGGAAGATTTCCTGCCATTATAATTGCCACTTTCTTTGGATGAGAAGAAAATGAATAGTTTGACAGCCAATTTTCCAAGTTGGATTCAGATAATAATTCCCCCAAGGACAAAAGTGCTTTACGCACATTTTCAGCAGTAAACCAGCCGTTGTAGAAAAACTGTTTCGTAACAAGTCCACTAAACGAATTGTATTCACTTTCGGTAATACCAGATGCATATCCGGGCCATTGCTCTTCCCTTCCTATTGATGTCATTATCACACCTAATCGCTCGAAAGCATCAATTATTTCTTTTTGTTGCATAGGACAAAATTAATGTCATTCCATACAAGCAATGTATTTTTTGTGCAAAATGAACAAAACCTTTCATCAGGCGTTGCTATATTTGCAAATCAAAAACAGAGTACAATGGCAATAATGATCACCGATGAATGTATAAATTGTGGCGCTTGTGAGCCAGAATGTCCAAATAATGCGATCTATGAAGGGGGTGCGGAATGGCGCTATTCTGATGGCACTTCGTTGAAAGGACTAATTACAACATTGGATGGAAATGATGTTATGGCAGATGATATCCATGAACCTATGAACATGGACGTTTATTACATAACACATGATAAATGCACTGAATGTGTTGGTTTTCATGATGAACCCCAATGTGCTGCTGTATGTCCAGTTGATTGTTGTGTTGACGATCCTGACTACAGAGAATCTGAAGATGAATTGCTTGCGAAGAAAGATTTCATGCATCTTTGATAACAAAATTGTTCTTTCACGGAGCAATGTATTTATTTCTCTGATTATTTCTCTGATTATTTCTAAATAGTCTATCTGTTTTTCAGAAATCTCATTAATTTTGTGGTGGGGTAAGTCTTGTACGACCAGCTCCCTCTTAATCCTCCAGGACGGGAACGTAGCAAAGGTATGAGGTTGTAGCGGTGCGATACGAGTAGCTTACCCCTCTTTTTTTTATTCAGGGTTTGTTGTTTAGCATTCTGAATGGATCCTCCTTAGGAGTCTTTCAGCCTTTACAACAACATTTCAACTCCATGCTTTTTTCTTTTTAAGTTCTTGACGTCTAAAAAAGATGTTCATAATTCGTGTAGAATTATTTCTTGATTGACTGGGTCAAAAACTATATCCGTTCTAATTTTGACAAAAAAACATCTTATGAAATTCTTCATTGACACTGCGAACCTGAATGATATTAAAGAAGCTAACGATCTAGGTATTCTCGATGGCGTAACGACCAACCCATCTCTTATGGCTAAGGAAGGCATCACTGGTGAACAAAACATTTTGGATCACTATGTAGCTATTTGCAATATTGTTGATGGACCGGTTAGTGCGGAAGTAATTTCAACTGATTTTGAAGGGATGATTCAAGAAGGCGAGCGATTAGCGGCGCTTCATGAAAACATTGTCGTGAAAGTACCGATGATTCCGGAAGGAATAAAAGCAATCAAATATTTCTCTTCGAAAGGAATCAAAACAAATTGCACGCTAGTTTTTTCTGCAGGACAAGCTTTATTGGCTGCTAAAGCAGGTGCAACATACATTTCACCGTTTCTTGGGAGATTAGATGATGTTTCAACAAACGGATTGGATTTGATTGCTCAAATTCGTTTGATTTACAACAATTATATGTTTGATACTCAAATTTTGGCGGCATCTGTTCGCCATCCAATGCATATAATTAACTGTGCCGAAATAGGTTCAGATGTGATGACGGGACCATTGAGTGCGATTAAGGCTTTAGCGAAACATCCATTAACAGATATTGGCTTAGCTCAATTTTTAGCAGATCACGCGAAAGGAAACTAATCCAACGTTGCGTCCCTTAATTCAATGAATGACTTCATCTTCTCATTTTCGATGAGAACTGTCAAATTGTAATAGGCGATTTTCCATTTACCTTTCTTTTTCACAAGCACGCCGCTGCCCCTGCATCCGCGCATCCACGTGTCTAAATCTTCATCAAACCAAGCGATTTTTCCATTGGATGAGTAATTCCATTTGCGATTACTTGCTTTAAAATCCCATGCCTTTCCTTTATCGAAATAGGGTTTTGAAAATGCTGCAAATTGATCTTTTGTCCACCTTTCTCCTGGTGCTGTTCCCAAGAAAACAAAATCATCAGTGACTACTTCAAAATAAGAATCAAATGACGCATTGGAGGCAGCCAAATGCCAAGCATCTACAAGCATATCCATTTCCGACTGCCCAAATGAAACACTTGTTTTTATGATGATAAATAAAAATAAAATTTTGATTTTCATGGTTGTTCTAAAATGAGAAAGGCTACCCTACTGGATAGCCTACTCTATGAGTTAATTTAATTTTATTTTGAAGCTTTTGATTTCTCAAGCTCCATGCACATTTTAACGGCATTTTTTACATTTACAACTGCACCGGTTGTAGACAAAGATGAAAAATCAACCAATTCTTCTGAACCTGGTTTAAATTGCTGTGTTCCCTTGTATGACTTTGCAGATTTAAGCATGATATCTTTTATTTCCTTCATTGAAAGTGTTGTGAAATAGCTTTTCAACATCGCAGCGACACCTGCAACCATTGGAGCTGCCATTGATGTTCCTTGAAGTTTCTTGTAGGCACTTTGAGGAACTGAGTTGTAAATTTCATATCCTGGAGCAAAAACATCCACTTTTGTTTGACCGTAATTTGAAAACGAGGCTGCCAATTGTTTTTTTGAAACTTTTGTTGATGCACCAATTGTCAAAAAGTGATCCAACGGTTTATTTTGAAAACTATACAAAGAAGTTGGGAAGTTAGGATTTGCATCAACATCCGCATTGTCATTTCCTGCAGCATGCACCAATAAAACACCTTTAGAATCAGCATATCTAAATGCTTCATAT
>CAISOQ010000127.1 GCA_903887095.1 uncultured Flavobacteriia bacterium | reverse complement strand
ATTAAACATAACAAATAATATACAAACAAATATGACAATATATATTTTTTTTATTTAAATTCCCAATTGATAGCAGTAAGCTTAATGAATCCTTCTCCTTGTATTGACTTTGGCACGCGTCCTCTTGACTTTTTGACTGTAAGTTCAGCTCCCATTTGCTCGATGAATTTATAAATTTTACCTCCTTTTTCAAGCTCTTTAAGTACCTGAGGTGTAACGATGATTCCTTTTGGTTCTCCATTTTCATCCGTTCCAAGTGAAATTACTCCCTTGTAATAAGCTGTATCTCGCGAGACTTCAACAAAATCACTTAATTCATCACACATAGCTCCCCAATCTTTCGCAGTTGCAGGCGACAAGAGTTTTGGCATACCTCCATTGCACTCAATAGAAGTTCCATCTTCTAAGCAGTGGGCAAAGACTTCGCGTCTTGTGGTCTTGGGTATCCGGAAGCTCAAGTGCTCATCCTCATCGACAGCAACGACAGATGTAACATAAAATACTTCGGTGTCATAGCCTTCAATATTTTTGTTAATCCAGATATTGACTTGTAGTCCATTAGAAGAGTGGCCACAACCAGACCCAAATTCTCTAGGCAAACCATTAGTAAAGGCACTACTTAATGCCTCAGCCTTATCCGAGCCACGAGTCTTTTTTTTTGAGTCAAGATAGAATGCATGAATGCCACCATTTTTTCCATAAAGCTCGGCGTACTTGCCAATTACCTCCTCAAGATGAGTGTTAGTATTCTTGTTGCGAATTCGCTCGCGGTGGTTGAAAAGAGCATCAAATACATCAGCTTTAATATCCTTCTCATTATTCGTGCGAGAAATATTGCGGTCTCTCTTAATAACAATTGGGATAATAGGCATAGTTTCTTTTACTTTTTTCTCCGTCAAGTTGTTGGCTTTTCTGGGAATAATGTAAACTCCAGGATTGTTCCATAATCTGACATAGCTTTCAAGCTCGCCACTGTTAACAACCTTTGCAGATAAATAGACAACAACATCATTATAGCCGTAACCGCAAACTCTTCCTAAAAGTCCTTGAAGAATTGTATCCGAAGCGGGAGCTTTGCTGGTCTCAAAGACAAAGAGGAGATGAGACTTCTTGATATTTTTGCCCATACGACACATCCCTTTGATAATGATTACTGTATCCATATCAGGGGCTTTTCCAGATGCCATATCATTCCAAGCTTTGTATCCAGAGTCTACGCATTTTCCACTTTTGCGTTCAGAAAGTGAAATGGAAGAGTCGTATTTTTCACATTTCCAACCCTTTGATTTCATAATGGATTCTACAAGCTCGACATTTCTATCGATAACTCTGATGATAGCCCATTTTTTTGTGGTTCTGGGTAAAGAACAAGCCATATCCAGTCCTTCCTCGATTGTTTTCCATGGTCTAACTCGGTTATTTTGCAGAAGATATTCAACTCCAATATAATCTTCACCGGGTTCCATTTTTACCAATCCCTTGTTTTGACTCAAGTGTTCACGGTCACTTACTTCCGAGAATGGAGTAGCAGATACGGTGAGGACAAAATTACTCTTTTCTTCAAGAAAATGTTGAGTTCCATCGGCTGAAATCTCAAGCTTGCTAAGAAATTTAGCAGGACCTTGGTCTTTGTTCTGAGCAAAGTGAGCCTCTTCCCAGATAAAGAGTGAATTTTGTGTTGGACCACTGTAGTGAGTCTTCTGAGTTCCCCAAACGATGAGTAATCTACGATCATCCTTCGAATTGAGTTTTTGACGGATATCCTTAGAAACATGTCTATCGCCAATGAAATTCTCATACTTTTCCCAATAATCAGAGTCAGCATCTCGAACAGTATTCGAAATTTGGTCACAAAGCTCGGTCTCTGCATTACCGCTAAAGATAATGATGAAATTTACCAATCCCAGGCGCAAAAGTTCGCAGGCAATAAGGAGGAATGTATCAGTCTTTCCAGACTGCATTTGTGCTAATAAAATAATCCAGTTATACTTACCTTGTTTATATTCTTCAATCGCCTGCTTCGCAGCATTAATCTGCTGAGACGAGAAGTGCGTTTTGTAATAATTTGATAGCATTGGTTCAGACATTTTGATAACTTTTAAAAGTGTATATTGATGATTGTTAAGTATAACCAATACATTAGAGCAAAAAAGTATTTCAATTTTTTTTTGTTAAGTTATCATTTACCATTTACTAAAAATCTATAAATTTATAAATTAAATAGAAGCAAGGAAAAAAGTTATTGGCTTCAAAATGAGCCTCACTTTTAAATTATTAATTAAAATTATAAGTTACAATACATATATATATAAAATTCAAACAATTTTTTGCTTATTAGCTAAATAGGTGTAGCACCACTGTATAATTTCTTCAGGGTCATACTTACTTTCGGAATCACGCTCCCTTCTTCCTTCCTTTTGAATATATTCATTCCATTCCCTATCGGGGTCTTCCCATTTATCGGGAGTAGGGCTTGCGGGTCTTACAGCGTGCCCAACATTGATTGTAAAGAAATCGGTACCGATATGCTGACCGTATCTTTCATCGTCATACTCTGAATCAAAAGCCTGGTGGAACTTACGCTTTCCAAGAGTTGAATACACCTTAGATTGTCTTTTTAAAACAGGCTTAGGAGGAAAAGCATTTTTATTACTTCCGAAGACAAACCCCGTAAATTTCTTTGGAGACACCGGTTCAGGAGTGAAGAATCCAGGTCTTTCAGCATCGTTGACTGGAGAGCTATAGTCGTAAGGCTGGTTAGAAATATCGGTATCAAATGAAGTTTCGATAGAGATATCAAATAAGTCCTCAATTTGCTTTCCCTTAGAATTGAGTAATATAAATGCAGTTGACATAGACATTGTAAAGATAAATTCTTAAATTGATAATAGCTTTGATAATGATTTAAACTAACTGTCAAAAAGTATTTCAATTTTTTATTTTACAGCTTATATCAATCTAAACTAAAAATTCATAAGCGAAGCTACCGTTGGTATAATATCCCTTATGCTCAGCTGAAAAAAAGGCACTAGCTAGCATTATACCGACGGTAGCTTTGCTTACACCAACGGTAGCTTCGCTTATACCAACGGTAGATTCGCTTATAAATTTTTAGTTATTTCAATAAATGAGGCATAATTAAAAAAAATTGAAATGCTTTTTAAGAATCAAGGTAAGTCATTCCTAATTACCCTCAAACGAGTTTTAAGCTATTACTACTATTATTATTAAGATGAATACCCAGATTGATTTTAGAACCTTGCCTATCAGTATTCCAAGCCTGTGTATCCCCCGTGTGTTTGCAAACATCGATGAAAAGCGTATTCGCGGCATCTTTGACGAGCTATCAATGGGAGAAATACATCGCATAGATATTGTAAGCAAGACAACTGACAAAGGAGAGAAATTTAACCGCGTTTTCGTTCATTTCAGACGCTGGTTCGCTAATGCAAACGCAGATACAGCCCGTGAGAGGCTACTTAACGGTAAGGAAATTAAAATTATTTATGATGACCCATGGTTCTGGAAGGTTTCGGCCTATCGTGAGGCAAATCCTGGTTCTCGTCCTGGCACAAGCCATGAGAAGCCCGCTCACAAGAAGCCCAGTCTTAAATTCGACTCGGATGAAGACGAGCCTTCCAGACAAACTAACCATTCTTCTAGGGATACGGACGAATTTGGCCGCAACAAGGATTACCGAAGACCTCCACAAAGACAGGATACAAGACCTCAACAAAGACCTGATCAAAGAGATCATAGGCCTAATCCAAGACCTCAACATAGAGATCGTAGACCCGATACAAGAGATCGAAGACCTCCAAGAGACGAGGTTAAAAAGATTGTACCAAGAAGCCCTTCAAACTCACCGCCAAGACAGAGACAAGATGAAGAACAAGTTTTGAATCCTAATTACGAATCTCGCCAAATTCCAAAGAGGCGCATTATGATTTCCAAGAAGCCGCTGAAGATTGAAGAAGACGCCCCAATTCCTGCGCACGCAGATGAAAAAGAAGAAGGAGAAATAGAAGAGTAGATTTTGTAGTATAGATAACTAATTGTAATTTTAACTTGTAATTGTAATTTTAAATTAAATAAAACCTTTTTTTATGTAATTAAACAAAAATTATTATATGAATTAATTATATAATGTCTAACAATACGAAATATGGAGTTAGTAGTTTAAATAGCAATATAGGTTCAAACAATACGGCGGTTGGAGCATATTCTTCTTACAGTAATTTAGACGGAGATAAAAATACAGCTATAGGCTCAAACTCATCATTTTATAACACAACAGGATCAAATAATACTGCCTTAGGTGCAGGCTCTTTGTGCAATAACACAACTGGTTCATTAAATACAGCAGTGGGCTCAAGTGCATTAGAAGGACAACTACCCGAACAATCAGTCGGCAACCATAATGTAGCGATTGGAGCTCAAGCATTATACTCAAATAGTGGCGATTTTAACACAGCAATCGGAACCTTTGCCGCACTCAGTGTTACAAATGGTTCAAATAACACTTTTTTAGGTGCAAATACAACAACAGATGGACTCAACACTTATACAAATTCAACTGCTATAGGTTATAATGCTGAAGTAACAAGCTCAAATCAAATAATGATGGGAGGTGATAATGGTTCAGGTGTATATCCAAATGTTGTAATCAATGGTAATGGTTATTTACCAACTTTTGATATAACATCAGTAACATTAACACCTGACCAAATTGTTCCTAAAAGTTATATTGATGCCGTCGCACAAGGATTGTCACCAAGAGATGCTTGTAAATGTATAGCAAATGATGATGTTACGATAAGTCCTCCACTAACAAATTTAAGTAATTTCAATACTTTATATACAATTGATGGTTATCCAACACAAGTAAATGATAGAGTTCTTATTAATAATCAAACAAATCAAGTAAAAAATGGCATCTATGTAGTAACATCAACAGGTTCAAGCCCTCCATATTCTTGGGTAAGAAGTTCCGATATGGCGGTTGGTCAAGACGCTCTTGGAGCATTTTGTTTTATTACAAATGGAGACAAATACAAATCAACAAATTTTATTCAATCAACAACCGTTAGTATTGTTAACCCACCTAGTGATTATATAGTTGTTGAAACAGACGTTTTATACTTCGTAATATATAGTTCTTTCAGCTACCTTGATGGAAGAGGGTTACAACTATATAATAATGGAACAGATACATATATTCAAGTAGATAACAATTTGAGTTTTATAGATTCTTTGGATAGTAACCCAACTACTTATCCTGCTTGGGGAGGAGCAACAGGCGGTAGCGGAACATTAACGATCGGTAATAATACAACCCAAACTATTATAGGTCCACCAACATCTGGAAATCCAGTTCAATTTCCTATTGGTCTAACAACAAGTAAAGATGTAACTATACATGGTATAAATGTTGGATTAGGTGGAGCATCAAACCCAAATAATACTTCAGTTGGTTATCTAGCTCTTGCATCAAATACTGATACCGGAAGTGGAAATACTAACAGTAATGAAGCCTTTGGACAAGGAGCTTTATATAAAAATACGAGTGGTCGTTATAACACAGCAGTAGGTTATTATGCTTTAGAATATAACACAACAGGTAATGATAATGTTGCTGTTGGAAGAATTGCATTGAATTCAAATGTTACAGGTACTTCAAATACAGCAATTGGAAAAAGTGCTTTGCAACAAAATAATTCAATAAATGGTAATAACACAGCAATTGGTTCAATAGCTGGTCAAAATGATTTGGCAGGAAGTTATAACACATATTTGGGAAGTTCAACAGGTCAAGAATCAGGTGATCCCAGTATATATACTTTTTCTACAGCAGTTGGTTATAATGCAGCATTCAATGCTTCAAATCAAATAATGTTAGGCGGTAGTAACAATTTTGGTGTATATCCTCAAGTAGTTGCTCCAGGAGGCATCACAAGCACAACAGGTTCCTTCTCTAACATAATTACGAGTCAAGATTCTAATATAAATACTCTAACAGTTGGTTTGGGTGGAGGAAATATTATAAATAATACTTCAGTTGGTTATCAAGCATTGCTCTCAAATACAACAGGTAGTAATAATACTGCATCTGGATATAATGCATTAAGTTCTAATACAACAGGTAGTTATAATACTGCATTTGGGTTTCAATCATTACTGGGTAATATAGGTGGTAATTATAATACAGCGACTGGATTTGAAGCGTTGTATACTAATACAACAGGTAGTTATAACACTGCTTATGGAGTAGATGCGTTGACATCAAATACAACTGGTGGTAGTAACACTGCGACTGGAGTAAATGCGTTGGCAACAAATAATGGTAGTTATAATACTGCGTATGGAGTAGATGCGTTGACATCAAATACAACTGGTATAAATAATACTGCGTCTGGTTTTGAAGTGTTGAAATCAAATACAACTGGCATAGAAAATACTGCGTATGGAGTAAATGCGTTGTATAGTAATACAACAGGTGGTTATAATACTGCGTCTGGAGTATTTGCATTGTATAGTAATACAACTGGCTCGACTAATACTGCGTCTGGAAAAAATGCGTTGTATAATAATATATCTGGCTCGAATAATACAGCATGTGGTGATAATGCGTTGTATAATAACGCTAACTCATTTAACACTGCATTTGGCCAAAGTTCTGGTCAAACCCTAACTTTTGGTGCAAATAACACATTTTTGGGTTATAATTCAGATGTTTCATTATCTTCACAAACTTATAATAATTCAACAGCAATTGGTTTTAATGCTACAATAACTGATTCAAATCAAATGATGTTGGGAGGTGATAATGGTTCAGGTGTATATCCAAATGTTGTAATTCCAGGTAATCTAAATGTAAGTGGATATATCTCAACAGGAGGCGTTTATTATTTTAATACAATTTCAGCAGCTCAAAGTGTGTCTGGTAACGTAACTATAGGAATTATTCCAGCAACACCACCAACTGCTAATATAAATACATTTTCTTCCATAGGTATTACGACAGGACCAGTTACACCATCACCTGGTGGTTTTCCACCAACTACCGCAGTTGTAATGCCGGCTGGTGCATATGGTGTTTACAGTGTAAGTATGGATATTAATACAAATATAAATTCACCTCCAGGAACATTAGCCATTCCCAAAATAGTTTCATTTAAAATAATTCAAACAGATAGTTCTGGAGCAAAAAAGAGTGAAGTAATTTCAGAAACATATATAGCAGAGGATTCAGCTATTGATGCAAATACAACACCTATATCAGGATTATTCCAATATACACCAGGAAATGGGGGAAATTATTTCAGTTTTTTTGTATCAAATAGTACAGGATTAAATT
>CAISOQ010000126.1 GCA_903887095.1 uncultured Flavobacteriia bacterium | reverse complement strand
TTGGATTTAATTTCGGGATTTCTCTTTCCCCTTCCAACTTTGACAAATGGTTCGTCAAACGAAAGCTGGATTAAAAAACTGCGGTGAGCGGTGCATATTCAAAGTCGATTCCGTCATCGCCTTCATTTTTTCCGCACTCATTTTATCATTGACTTCTTGCGTTAACGATCTTGAAACGATTCAACGTGTCACATACGACCCAAAAGCCCCAGAAGAAGTAACCAAGAACTTACATGTATTTTATACTGATTCGGGCTATGCTCAAGTAGAAATCACGGCTGCAATAGCAGAAAGCTATTCAAAACCTGAAACCGTAACTAAGTTGAAAGATGGACTAAAGGTTAATTTTTTCTCACCTGAAGGAAAGGTTGTTTCAACGTTAACTGCACTCTATGGAGAAGTCAATTTCACAAAAGGCACGATGTTCGTTCGTGATTCTGTGCAGCTTTTCAATTACCAAAAAAAACAACGTTTATTAACTGAATCCCTCCATTGGAATCAAAAAGACAGTCTTATTTATACCCATTCAAATGTAGTTGTTAGATCTCCAGGAAGTATTCTGTATGGTGACGGTATCGAGACAAAGCAAGATTTTTCGCAATATGTCTTTTTAAAACCAAGAGGCACCTATAATTTTGACAAGGATTAATTTAGAAGTATATGGAATTTTACAACCGAATAATGACCTACGTGTGGCTGATAGCTGGAATCGCAATTTTCATCGTAAGTACGTATATGAGTTTGACTGACGATATTAAAAAGTGGGGCTTTTATTATATTTTTTCTTTAGTAGCCTTCATGATGTTTTTCATGAAACGATGGATGGTAAAACGCATGCAAAAGCACATCCAATTCATGGAAGAACAAAATAAATCAGCGCAATAAAAAATCCATTTATCACGTTTTTTTATCGCTGATACGTTTGACTTTCTGTTAAACATAAAAAACAAAAAAAGATTATTGTTGGCTTGTAACTTTAAGAATGCTATCGGTAATTATATTATGAAAACAACATACATAATAGTCGTTTAAAATTCAATGTTCAAATACCTACTCCTCTTTTTCTTTAGTTGTCTTATGTTCACTGGCTGGACACAACAGCTTTTGAATGGGAAAATCTTTGACGAAAAAAATGTTGCTATTCCATTTGCAAAAATATTCGTTAAAAACAACGCTGAAATGCGCACAATTGCTGATGCAAACGGCTATTATGAAATTAGGTTGTACCCCGGAGAATATTTTCTTGTCATCAATGCTACAGGCTATAATGAACGCGAAACGTATGTTGTAATTAACGACCTACCTGTAAATAGAGATTTACAACTTTTTCCTACCTCGGTGAAAGATCTACAAGATGTAGAAGTAACCGTAAAGAAATCCAATCCCGGCAGAGAAATCATGTTAAAGGTTGTTGAAAAACGCGACAGTATTAATCTGTGGAATTACCCGCATGCTGTTGAAGCATACACGAAAGCAACCGAAAAAATTGACAGAAAGGAAAAAGAAATTAAAGACAAAAAGAAAAACCAAGAAGCGAAGTCAGATGACCCTGGAGGCATTTCAGATCCCTTTGAAGAAGAAGAGAAGAAAAAAAGAGATGCTTTAACTCAAAACATGAACCTTGTAGAAGTCCAATTAACACGCTACTATTCACCGCCGAATAAAGTCAAAGAAATTCGAAATGCCTACGACAAAAGAGGAACTGATCAGAATTTATATTATACCACAACAGTAAAATCAAATTTCAATTTCTTTCAAAACTTGTTGCACTTGGATGATCTACATCAGTCTCCTGTCAGTTCGCCAATTTCGGCTCCTGGGATTTTATCCTACAAATACCGACTCGAAGATCAATACGAGGAAAATGGTTTAAAAATCAATAAAATAAAAATCATTCCAAGAAACACTGCCACCACCACTTTAGAAGGATATATATGGGTCATTGATTCATTATGGCTTGTGCAAAAATTAGAGTTAACGCTGAATAAAGGAAACCTCTTGGTTTACGATCGATTTACAATTCGTCAGTATTTTGAGCATCCTGGCGATTCTCTCTGCATTTTGGTTAAACAAGAACTCGACTACGGTGTAAAATACAAGGATCAAAGTTCAAGCTGCACTACCTACACTGAATTCAGTAACTATTCTTTCACCCCTGAATACGGCAAGAAATTCTTTGGAAATGAAGTTTCCGTAACGGACCAAAAAGCGTATGAGAGAGATAGTTCCTTTTGGAAAGATCAGCGAAAGGTGGCATTAACGACAGAAGAACAGGCCTTCATTGTAGCAAAAGACAGTATACGCGATTACCAAAACCGCAAAGAATACCTTGATTCAGTAGATGCTGTTTTCAATAAAGTAACAGCTTTGAAAGTGTTGTGGTTTGGGATTGACCATAGAAACAGAGCAAAGAAATCACAATGGACATTGAGCTCCATCGCTGCAACAAGTCGACCGGTTTATATAGCGGGACCTCGAATTGCGCCTAGCTTTTATTATTTCAAAAAATGGGAAAATGAACATGCTCTAGACTCCTATACAGAAGCATCTATGGGCATTCTCAATGCGGACTTAAAAGGTAGAACCTGGGTTCGCTATCGCTATGCTCCTTTTCATTTTGGAACAGTGCATTTTTCTTTTTCGCACGATTTCGATGCTATTAGAAGTTACGATGCTATTACTCAGATTTACAAACGGGAGAATTTTATAGAAACAACAAGTGGCGAGATTGGCAATGATTATGAATTGTTCAACGGTTTTTATATGAATGCCAAATTGGAATTTTCAGAAAGAAGGAGTCTGAAAGAATACCGTTTTGTAACTCTTTTCGACAACTCCATTCCGAACAATGAACCTACAGAGTTTCAAACTTATCAAGCGCTAGTTGGTGAAGTAACAGTAACCTATACTCCGAAACAAAAATACATGAAGGAAGCAAAGAAAAAAGTGCTTCTCGGCTCGCGTTTCCCATCTTTTTACGCTACCTACGAACGTGGAATTCCAAATGTGCTTGGAAGCGATATAAACCACGAGTATGGCCGAATTGGAATGATGCAAACCTTCAAGATTGGCACACTTGGAACTTCCTCTTACCATGTCTTGAGTGGAAAATTCCTCAGCTCGAAGAATCTTTACCTCGCCGACTTTAAATTTCAACGTCGCAGCGATCCAATCTGGTTTTCTAATCCTCTCTATTCCTTTCAAGGACTTGATTCCTCTTTGCCATCAAAAGATTTCTTCCTAGAAGGACATTTTGTGCACCACGATAATGGTTCAATTATCAATAAAATTCCATTCATGAAAAAAACAAACATTGGTTTGTCAATGGGAATTGGTGCACTCTATGTAAAAGAATTCAACTGGCAACATTATGAGATCTTTGCAGGCTTGGAACGAAACTTTAAATTCTCCAGAAGAAGATTGCGGATTGGCGTTTATGCAGTTGCCTCAGATGGCAATAAAATGGATCCACGGGTAAATTATAAAATTTCTTTTGCCCTGCTTGACGACCGCAATATGAAATGGAATTTCTGATAAACAGAACGTTTTTCTGTCCAAGTCAAATTGCTATATTTGACAAAAAATAATAGGCATGTACGGTAATTTGAAAGAACATCTTCAGGGAGAATTGAAAACCATTGAAGAAGGAGGCATATACAAAAGAGAACGCATCATCACAACCCCGCAAGGTGCAAGAGTGAAAGTAAACTCTGGTGATGAAGTCGTTATTATGTGTGCAAACAATTACCTAGGCCTTTCATCTCATCCAGAAGTGATCCAAGCAGCAAAAGATGCTTTAGACACGCATGGTTACGGGATGTCATCCGTTCGTTTTATATGTGGAACGCAAGATATTCACAAAGAACTTGAAGCGAAAATTGCTAAGTTTTACGGCACAGAAGATACAATCTTGTATGCAGCTGCTTTTGATGCGAATGGTGGTGTGTTTGAGCCATTGTTTACTGAAGAAGATGCAATCATCTCAGACGAATTAAACCACGCATCCATCATTGATGGTGTTCGTCTATGCAAGGCTCAACGTTACCGTTACAAGCATTCGAACATGCAAGATTTGGAAGAACAATTGCAAAAAGCACAAGCACAACGCTTCCGTATTATTGTTACTGATGGAGTTTTCTCAATGGATGGTGACATTGCTAAAATGAATGAAATATGTGACCTAGCGGATAAGTACGATGCGCTTGTAATGACAGATGAATGTCATTCTGCTGGATTTATTGGAAAAACTGGTCGCGGTGTTCCAGAATACCACAATTGCATGGATCGCGTTGATATTATTACAGGAACTCTTGGGAAAGCTTTGGGTGGTGCAATGGGCGGATACACAACTGGAAAAAAAGAAATCATCGATATCCTACGTCAGCGATCTAGACCTTATCTATTTTCCAATTCGTTGGCTCCTGCAATCGTTGGTGCTTCTAATAAAGTTTTTGATATTTTGAGCTCTACTACTGAATTGCGCGACAAATTGGAGGGAAACACAAATTATTTCAAAGAAAAAATAATTGCCGCAGGTTTTGACATCAAGCCTTGTGATTCACCAATTGTTCCAATTATGCTTTACGATGCTGCTCTTTCTCAAAAATTTGCTGATGCACTTTTAAAAGAAGGGGTATATGCCATTGGATTCTTCTATCCGGTTGTTGCAAAAGGACAAGCGCGTATTCGAACGCAAATATCTGCAGCACACAGCATTGCTGATTTGGATAAAGCTATTGCTGCATTTATTAAAGTTGGAAAAGAACTGAACGTAATTTCATGAAGAAAAAGCACATCGGAATAGTCTTGCTTTTATGCTTTTTAAGCATTCAGGTATTTCTATCGTGTGCACCCGTTTTATTAAAAAATAGCACTACAATTTCTGAAATGATTAGCGGTATTGATGATTCTGAAGATCTTGACGATTCTCAAGAAGATGAAGACGAGTCGAACAAATCTTTCTCGGAAGATGACTTAGAAATGTTGCCAATCGAAAACGCCCAGTTCTTTCCGATTTTTAACAATCAAAAAAGTATTTATTTTTATTTTCAAGTGGAATTAAATTCTGCTGTTCAATCTCATTTTTGCCCTCCTGAATTAGCTTAAATTTTTTCGATCAAAAAAATTTATAAACTCATTCAAACTTTGCATGAAAGATTTATTTTCTTCCTGGAAACAGGATTTACCGGCAAGTATAGTCGTTTTTTTAGTTGCGCTTCCGCTATGTCTGGGGGTTGGGCTAGCTTCTACCAGTACCAAAGGAATTGAAGGGCTGCCGAATATCTTCACTGGAATTATTGCCGGGATTATCGGGGGGATTATTGTAGGAATAATTAGTAAAAGTAAAATTGGAGTTTCCGGGCCTGCAGCCGGATTAATCACCATCGTCCTTTCTGCCATCACAACCATTGGAAGCTATGAAGGATTTTTAGTCGCCTTAATTCTCGCAGGCCTATTCCAATTAATTGCTGGTTTCATCGGGCTTGGGGCTTTAGGAAACTATTTCCCATCATCAGTTATTAAAGGAATGCTTGCAGCAATAGGCATAACGCTAATACTTAAAGAAATTCCTCATGCATTGGGTTATGATAAAGATTTTTTTGGCGACGAATCATTTTTTCAATACGATGGACACAACACCTTCTCGGAATTGATCTATGCCTTAAATGCATTTAGTCCAACCGCAATTATTATCAGTGCCTTATCACTTATTTTGTTGATCTTTTTTGATTCAAAACGGATTAAAAAAATAGCAATTTTCCGGTTCATACCAGGTGCTCTTATTGTGGTAACAATTGGGATAGTA
>CAISOQ010000125.1 GCA_903887095.1 uncultured Flavobacteriia bacterium | reverse complement strand
CTTAATCAAATTATAAAAGGCTGCTATTCTTAGCGTAATTAGCATTACCAATGTAATTAAGGACAATGGACCACAACTCCCACCAATGTATATGAATGGAATAGTGGTGAAAATATAAGAACGAATAGATTTACTAGTAGATAGTAATCCTGAAATTCCTAAAAGTAAAAAAGCATTGCTCCATAAATAGGTTGACGTTGAACACAGCCAAAACCATAATTCACCTATTCGAAAGGTAGACAGGAAAAGAATGCTGACTGCAAAGAGCGCAACATTCAAATTCAATTTTTTTCTTGAAAAAAAATCATGTCCAACCCAATTATTAAAAACTAGAAAAGAATTAAGTTTCCGAAGAAAGAGATACATCGATGCAGTTATTAAACTGAAACTAATGATGCCAAACAATAACAATCCAATACCCGTTTTTTCATGTATCCAAACGAAAAGATGGGTGATGAAGACAGATGCCCATCGTGGACTCCACGTATTATATTCAAAAGCTATACCACCGAAAACGCCATATTTGTGAACATTATCCAGAAAATGAAAGTCATCCGTAGCAGGTCGATTGTTGACGCACAAAACGACAAACAACAGGCAAAACAATATATTGCTGATAATTAATAATCTTTCAAAGCCGATTTTGTTCACTTTTATATTGTAATTTGATTGTTCGTGTCGAGTTAAAGTTAAAAGCTTTATTCAATCCCAAACAGTTGTTGTTACTCGAAATCATTTTTCAGCTAAAATTCTACAAATCTCGGCACATTGTTTACACGCTTCAGCGCACTCTTTGCAAGAGTCATGATGTGCTGCATGTTTTTGACATTCCATTGAACATAGGTCACAAACCATTGCGCATAATTTATGTAACTCTTTTGCAAATTGAGAGCCTCTTGCTTCAAATCTAGCACAAAGTGCACAGATGTCTGCACAATCGTGGCAAAGCAACACACATTCTTTATTTCCGGAGTGAAGACAATCTATAATACATCTTTCGCAAGTTATGACGCATTTCAAACAAGCATCGATACAATTTTGACTTTCTTTCATGATTATTTTATTCGTGTTTCAGCAAAGTTGTTTGAAAACAAAAAAAGCGTGATTACTTAGCATCAATGGTAGAATTGATTCTTCTCATTGTTAATTCACTTAATAGTAACATATTGCTAACAGGGTTGGAAATGTCCTTTTCATTATATTTGCTCCTTACTATTTAACAAGACTTAAACAAAATCAACTTGGCACAACAGATTAAATTTGGAACAGATGGTTGGAGAGCAATTATCGCAGAGGATTTCACAGTAGACAATGTAGCGCGTGTTGCTTTTGCAACAGGCGAATGGCTGAAAAAGAACTATGATCAACCGAGTGTTGTTGTTGGTCACGATTGTCGTTTTGCTGGAGAATTATTCATGGAGACAACTGTGAAGGTTTTACTTTCTCAAGGAATCCATGTTCGTATGTCGAGAGGTTTTGTTTCTACTCCGATGATTTCGTTAGCAGCAAATCAATTCAATTGTCAGATTGGTATTATTCTTACTGCAAGTCACAATCCACCTTCTTACAACGGGTTTAAGTTGAAGGCTTATTTTGGTGGACCTTTAGCTCCTTGGCATGTTCAAGAGGTGGAGGATATTATACCTGAATCATGTCCAATTGATTTCTCGAAAATTGAATTAGACGGAGCGATAGCAGCAGGTCAACTAGAAGTTGTAGATATAGAGACGCGCTATGTTGAGCATGTCAAGGCAAATTTTGATTTGGAAGCAATTAAAAATTCAGGTTTGAAGCTCGCTTACGATGCAATGTATGGTGCGGGTCAAAATGTTTTGAAGCGAATTTTACCGGAAACGGCTTTTTTACACTGCGATTACAATCCATCGTTTGAAGGTCAAGCACCAGAACCAATTGCAAAAAATTTGAAACAATTGGAGGCTTTCTTGAAAGAAAAAGGAAACATTGATTGTGCACTTGCAACTGACGGAGATGCAGATAGAATAGGCTTGTACAATGGGAAAGGTGATTTCATCGATTCACACCACATTATTTTATTGTTGATTCATTACATGGTAAAATACAAGAAAATGACCGGTAAAGTGGTAATAGCATTTTCTGTAACACCGCGTGTAGAAAGAATGTGTAAGCATTACGGTTTGGAGATTCAAACTACCAAAATTGGATTCAAGGAAATCGCTTCGATTATGGTAGATGAAGATGTTTTGTTAGGAGGAGAAGAATCGGGTGGTATAGCCGTAAAAGGACATATTCCGGAGCGTGATGGTATTTGGATGGGATTAATCAT
>CAISOQ010000124.1 GCA_903887095.1 uncultured Flavobacteriia bacterium | reverse complement strand
ATGACTGGAATGAAATATTACGAGCGATACAAGCTCTTGATTGAGTTGATTGAAAAGAAGCAGACGGGAAGTCCCAAGGAATTGGCATTAAAACTGGGACTAAAAGAACGAATGGTGTTTAATGTTCTTGATGATTTACGTCTTTATCTGGAAAAAGACATTACTTTTTCTACGGAAGAGAATTCCTACTTTTTTTCTGATAAAAATGATTGACCGCAAGGAAATTGCAGTGGGTTCGAATGAAATTAGTCTCAATGAAAGCGAAAATTTTTTATCCGAGTCAAGCAAAAGATCAAATTGGAAAATCTCTTCCAATTTGATTGGGATAAGTCCAGGTGTAGATTGCTTGAAGTGGCTCAAAGGCTTCCGAAAAAAAGAAACATATCCAAACTTTAAATTTTTTAAAACCATGAAAAAGTTATTTTTTCCAATTTTCTCGCTAATTATTTTCATTTCTTCATGTGAACAAAATCAGGATTTGGTTCCCAATTCTAATTTGGAACAAGAAATTTCACTACTGCAAGAAATGAATTCAGATGGATTGAATTTGGCAGTTTCAAACTTAGCTAAAAACCTAAAATCTAATGGGAGAAATGAAATCAATTTGGATCAAAAAGAGTTAGTTAAGGATGTCCTAACAGGAATGAATGGGCACTATTTCGACGCAAATCAGGAGGTTATTTTAAATCTTTCAAACAATTACAGCCATTTAAATTTGACCTATAATCCTTCAAATTTAAGATCGGGTGGTTTTGTAGATCTTTCCGTTTTTGGGGTTTATAGCGAAAATCAATTAAATTTAGTTCAGCCCTTTGTAGACGACTTGTTAAATGATGAGGGCATTAGTTTAGGGAGGTCCAAAACATCCGAATTTCAAACAGCTGTAGTTTCTTCTTCTCTTTCTTATGATGAAAAATTTCAATTGCTTGCATTTAGTACGGGAGTGACCAGTTTAATTGAATTTCTTGAAAGCGGGGGTGTTGATGATATTCGTAGAATTCTTGCAATTGAACTTGGGGTAGATGGTGCTTTTGACAGAGTTACCGGATGTTCCATAAGTACAAGAAGTATATTTGCTGATGGAGTTGTTGGGTTGGTTGGGGGTGCTGCTGGAGGGTGTTATGCAGGAGCAACCGCCGGAACTGTTGCATTTCCATTGGTTGGAACAGTGACTGGATGTGTAGGTGCAGGGGTTGTGGGAGGAGCCGGTGGATTTATCTCCGGCATCGCTTACGGAATTGCCTCACAACTTTTAACCTCTTGTTTTAGATAAAAAGATATGGAAAATTTCAATAAAAGGCTTTTACTCGCAAGCATCGGATTTACCTTGCTCTTCATGTTATTGGGATCGAATGGCTCATTTAATCCCATTAAAATTGGTTTCTACACTTCCATACTAGCAGGGGTTCTCTTTTACAACCTCACCAATTATGGCTTTGCGATTTTAAAAACCAATAAATTCAAGGAGAAAAGTCCAAGGCATAAGTAGCGTACTATTTATATTCTTAAACTAATTGGGAAAAACCTATGGAACTTTTAATTGGACTTCTTTTGGCTCTGAATATCGGAGCGATCATTTAT
>CAISOQ010000123.1 GCA_903887095.1 uncultured Flavobacteriia bacterium | reverse complement strand
TGTGATTCTTCAGTGTCTGTTGAACAAGCAACTACCTTTACTCCACGTGCCTCGAATTCTGCCAATTTCGCTTGAAAAGCATGAAGTTCTGATGGACAAACGAATGTGAAATCTTTTGGGTAAAAGAAGAAAAGAACATGATTCTTTCCTAAATATTGATCCAATGAAAAGTCGTTAACGATTTCTCCACCGTTAATAACTGCAGCAGCCTTGAATGATGGTGCCTTTTTTCCTACTAATACTCCCATTTTTATTTTTATTGGTTTTATGATTTCTAATTGAGAAACAAAATTATAGATTTTCGGTTCGATTTAGCCTAAAATAAAGTCTAAAATTTTTTAACTTATTGTAATACAAATTTATGGCTTACCAATTATAGTTTTTATCAATTTTATATATTTTAGCATAAATATTATCTATATGCTTTCGATACAACAAATGCATTATATTTTGGCTTTGGAAGAAACAGGACAATTTCAAAAAGCAAGCGAACGTTGTTTTGTGACGCAGCCAACCTTGTCAATGCAAATAAAAAAGGCGGAAGAGGCCTTGGGTTCTAGTATTTTTGACCGATCAAGAAATCCATTAGAATTAACTGAATTCGGGCAGCATTTACTTCCAATTTTGCGTGATGTCTTGAATGAAAATTCAAAAATTGGCTTGTTAAAAGACAGGATAAGTGGTGTATATAAGGAGCACATTCGAATAGGGATCATTCCTACGATTTCGGTGTTTCTTGTCCCTGAAATGTTTGGCATTTGGAAAAGTAAGTTTCCTGACATACAGTTGACCATTGAAGAAATGAAAACACATGAATTAATAGAGGCCTTGGAACAAAAGAAGATTGACATGGCTTTAATTGCGGGGCCGTATCACGATTCTCAACTTCAAACAATTCATTTATTCACAGAAGAAATTTTTGCTTATTTGCCCAATTATTCTAAAAATTCAATTTCTGTGCAAGAATTAAGTGAAATGCAACCTTGGTTGCTGAACAAAGGAAATTGTCTTCGGACGCAAATGATTAGTTTTTGCGAAATAAACGAAAGCGACAAAACAGGTAGATGGGATTACGAAGGAGGTAACGTCGAAATACTATTGAAAATGGTTGATTTAAATGGCGGATATTCACTTGTTCCGGAGAATTACCTGTTGAAACCAGATGCCAAAGACCGACTAAAGCATATAATTTCTAGTAAGGGAATGAGTCCTGCTAGAGAAATTATTGGATGTTATCCGAAGAGAACAATTAAAAAAGATTTTTGTCAAAAATTGCTGCGCGAAATCCAATTAAAATACACTCAGGTTTCAAAAAACGAAGTTCAAATAATAGATTGGAAAGGATAAAAAAAAGCGCGAAAATCGCGCTTTAAAATAGTTAATTGTAAGATTTTACAGTTTGTAATGTATTCCAATTGATGGATTGAAAAGCACATACATTCCTTTGTATCGACTAGTTTGAATTGTTTTGTCAACAAAACCATCACTCAATGGCAAGAAAACTGCTGATAGGTCGATGTCTATTTTTAATGATTCATTGATATTGTATTGAGGCGTAAGACCAAATATGAAACTTATCATATCGTCGTTTCCTTTGATCAATGGGTCGTTCAAACTTTTTCCTGCAGCTGTTAAACTTTCTTTATAGGCGCTGTTGAATTGTGAAGCTAGTCCAATACCTGCGTGAAACATCCAATCAAACTTTCTGTCTGTTAAACCTCTGTCTGCATCCAAATCAGCAACAAGCTCAACGTTAGCTCGGATGATAGAAGACTTATCTGAAACACTACCCGAAGCTAAATCTGCAGAAGAAGAAAATTGGTCAAAACCCAACGATCCTTTTATACCCCATACATTATTAAACATGTATCCAAGTCCTGCATCAGCATGAATGCCAGGAGCTAATTTGCTTGAATCAGCGTGGTATCCTCCAAGTCGAGCGCCGGCATGCAGGTCCAGAAAAAGTTTTTTATCTTGTCCAAAAGAGATGGTGCTTACAGAAATAAAAGCGATTAACAGTAAATTTTTCATGAATTGATATTTTTAAGTGGTTAAATGTAAAGTCTTTGCGCAAAAATAGATATATAAAATTAAAATTAGTTCTAATGAAACGAGGAATTTTTTATCAGCCATTAAATTTTTAATTTAGACATGGATAATAGGGCATTCTGTGCAGGCATTTTCTATCTTTGTTGTTAAATTAGTGAGGGTACAAGTATTCAGGTTATTTTAGACTGCCCTTAAACAATTATTAATGATGCAAAAGAAAGCTTTAATTGCGAAGTTCAAATAATAGATTGGAAAGGATCATTGTAAGA